>JABUEY010000079.1 GCA_013314815.1 Syntrophobacteraceae bacterium | reverse complement strand
CGATGGCGATGGACAGGGTTTCCCCCTTCTGCCAGGGGACACCCACCGCCTGCCGCTTCCACCAGGAAGTGGGGATAAGCCCCGGGTGTTCGCCGTGCAGGCCGATTCCGGTTCGTTCTCCGAGCCCGAACATATTGGAGTACTGAGCGATGCGGTCCACACCCAGCTTCATGCCCGTCTGGTAAAAGTAAACGTCGCAGGACTGGATGATCGCCCGTTCGACGGCCATCGATCCATGGCCGTGGTCACGCCAGCAGCGGTATTTCCTGTTGGCGAAACTCAGGTATCCCGGGCAGTGGAAGCTTGTTTCGGCATTCACCACGCCTTCCTGGAGGCCTGCCAGGGCAACGAAAGGCTTATAGGTCGACCCTGGAGGATATGCCGCACCGCTGCAGCGGTTGAGCAGCGGATGATGAGGATCCTTCACGAGGGCCTGCCATTCATCCTTTCGCAGACCGCGAATGAATTTCTCCTGGTCGAACCCCGGGCTGCTGGCAAAGGCCAGGACCGCTCCATCCCTGGGATCCACGGCAACGATTGCACCATCATGACCTTCGAGACAGGATTCGGCAACCTTCTGCACTGCCATATCCACGGTGAGCCAGAGGTTCCTCCCCGGAATGGGAAGAACCTCGTCCAGAAGCCGGATTCTTCTGCCGACGGCATCGACCTCCACCTGCCGTCCCCCTCTCTTTCCGTGGAGATATTTCTCGAAGGCCCCTTCCACTCCGAACTTGCCGACATCCTCCCCCGGGAAATACCCCTCGTATTTCTCCAGCTTCAGCTCCCCCTCGGTGATCTCACTCAGGTATCCGATCAGATGAGCCGCCGATCCGTTCCATCGATATTCGCGCTTGGGTTCCAGCTGGATCATCACCCCCGGCAGCCTAATCCTTTGCGCCTCGATTCGAGCCAGACAGTCGCGGTCGAGGTCCGCAGCGAGCCGAATGGGCATGAATTTCGGAACCTGCCTGTTCGTCTCGATGATCGCATGAAAATCCTCGGGGTTCCTTTCGCACAGGCGTGCCAGTTCCCTGATCGTCTGATCCAGATCCTGCACGTCTTCGCGAATGAGCAGAAGGTGGTACGCAGGCCGATTTTCAACCAGTGGGACTCCGTTTCCGTCGTAGATGATCCCGCGGGGAGCGGGGATATCCTCAAGCCTGATGCGGTTGTTCTCGGACTGGTACCTATAGACGGCTCCCTGCAGTACCTGCAACTGCCACATCCTGGCAATGTAGACGACCAAAATGACCAGCAGCAGGCCGACAATGATGATGTACTGCTTCTGAAAGACCGCGGTCTCCGACACTTCCCAGTTCAGGATGTGAAGCGTTTCACTCTTCCGACCTGCTTTTTCCATGGCAAATCAATGTCCCGCCTCTCGGTATCACCGGAATCATGAGGGCATGAAGCCGGCAGACAGGGTTGTGCGGCATGTTGTAAACTCCATCACGATGATTTCTCCCTCATCCTCCATATGGGATAGAGAACGAAAGGGGTGAGGAGCATGGTCAGCAGTGATCTGATCAACAGGCTTATCCACGTCGATGCAAGCCAGGTGACCCCATAATGCCCGAGGGATATATACAGACCGAGGGCGACGGACTGGCCCAGCGCGCACAAGCCGACAAAACACATCTGGTAAAACGGGTTCTGGAAGTCGAATTTCTCGTAGGCGGTGTGCACGAGGCATGTGGTCACGACATACGAACCCACATGGAACCCCCAGAATTCCCCGGAGTAGGCGTCCATCACGAATCCCCAGAAAACCGCCCACAGTAGCCCGGCGACGGGCGGCCATTCCACCGCCGCCCCGAATATCGCGGGAAGCAGCAGATCCGCTCTCATGGCAGGGTAAGGCAGACGCGAAAAAAGATGAGCCTGAGCAAGCAGCAGGAAAAAGGTATACGCAATAATTCCCATCAGATAGGACCACTGCGAACTGCTCTTTGCGCGATACAGGTGATTGCTCATTTTCCCGACACACGAACCTTCGAACACCTAACTGCCATCGGCATCATCGGCGATATCCCCGCCCCGCTTGATAATCAGTACCTCCTCCAGGGCACTCAACCGCACCAGCGGCTTGACTTCGATTCTCTGGAAGAGATCGACCGGGTCTTTGAAAATCCCCTGAACAGTCCCCAATCGAAGTCCCTTGGGGAAAATTCCGTCCTTGCCCGAGGAGATGATCAGATCTCCCACCTGCACGTCCACATTGCCTCGAACATACTTCAGGATACAGCCGTTTGCATCCTTTCCGCTCAGGATACCCCTCACGCGGTTCCGCTGAATGACCGCATCCACGGAACTGCCCGGGTCCGTGATGAGCAGTATGCGGCAGTACCTGTCCGAAACATCCAGCACACGCCCGACAACCCCTTCGTCATTGACCACGGCCATATCCGGAGCGACATTGTCCCGAAAGCCCTTGTCCACCATCAGGGTCTGGAACCAGCCGGTCATGTCGTGCAGAACAACCCGGGCGGCAACCGTTTCCGCATTGCTGCTGCTCTTGAAATCCAGAAGGCGCCTCAGGCGGAGATTTTCAACGTAAGCCTCGTGATAATCCGTAAGACGCTGTTCGAGCCTGGCGACCTGTTTCTTCAGCACTTCGTTCTCGACCCGCACCTTCCGCAGCCAGACATACTCCTTCACAATTCGTTCAAAGCCCGATGAAATGCTCCCGACCATCTTGACCGGTGGACCAAAAGACTCCACCACAAACCTCTGCAGAACATCCATGCGCTCGGGAGGTCGAAAGTTGAGAGAAAAAATATAGAGGAACACACTGAGGAAAACGAGGATCAGCAAAGCTCCCCGTAAACGGCGCAGCCACTCCGACATAACCCCAAAGCCTCAATTCTGGACAGGCAACCGGCAATATCCCTGGGACGCCCGGACAGGGTCGGGCGGAAGATATCTCGATTATTCTTGAACACCCACCGCAAACGATAAATCAACGCAGGCCCTCCCAGATACACACTTTCCCAACCTGTGGTCAGGCCAGAACCTCCTTGAGCACCTCGATCTCCTCGAGCGCCTTGCCGGACCCCAGCACCACCGTCGAAAGAGGATCGTCCGTCAGCATGATGGGCAGCCCCGTTTCCAGCCTCAGCAGGTGGTCGAGGTTCTTGAGGAGCGCTCCTCCACCGGTCAGCACGATACCACGATCGACAATGTCGGCGGCAAGTTCAGGGGGAGTCTGTTCGAGTGCGATCTTGATGGTTTCGAGAATGGAATCGATCTGTTCCTGGATGGATTCGCGAACCTCGTCGGAGTTGATTTCCACCGTCTTGGGTATACCACTCACCAGATCCCGCCCCTTGATCGTCATCTTCTCCACTTCACCCAACGGGTAAGCGTTGCCGATGGTCGTCTTGATCTGTTCGGCGGTCCGTTCGCCGATCAGCAGGTTGTATTTTCGCTTGATGTGCTGCAGGACGGCCAGGTCCATCTTGTCTCCACCCACACGGACCGACCGGCTGTACACAATGCCCGCCAGCGAAATGACGGCGACCTCCGTGGTCCCGCCTCCAATGTCCACAACCATGTTGCAGACCGGTTCGGTGATGGGCAATCCCGCGCCGATGGCCGCCGCCATGGGTTCTTCGATGAGGTAGACCTCCCTGGCTCCCGCGGATTCGGCCGATTCCCGCACAGCCCTTCTCTCGACCTGAGTCACACCGGAAGGAATGCACACGATGATCCTGGGCCTGACCAGGTTTCTCCGGTTGTGCACCTTTCTGATAAAATATCTGAGCATGGCTTCCGCTACTTCGAAGTCAGCGATAACGCCATCTTTCATAGGCCTGATCGCCACAATATTGCCAGGGGTCTTGCCGAGCATCAGCTTGGCATCCTTGCCCACTGCGACCACCCGGTTTGATCCCCGCCCATCTTTGCGCACCGCGACTACCGAAGGTTCGGTGAGCACAATCCCCTTACCCCTTACATACACGAGAGTATTCGCAGTCCCGAGGTCGATGGCCAGGTCATTGGAGAACCAACCCAAAATGCGGTTCAGGAACATCAGTCAACCTTCTCCTTTCAAAGTGGTGTTATAAAGGTTTCAATTCATAGCATGGGAGGTCGGCATCTTCAATCATTATGAAAAGGCGACCGAAAAAGACTGACTCGTGACCGGCAGCCGAGCCTGAACCACGGCACATGGGCGGTAAGCCGGGAAATCTTCCTCCGAGCGCACCCGCTCCGGAAGGGGTTCGATTTTGCATCTTGACAAGAAGAAAATGCTTAGGCTATTAGTTTTGTTTTGCATCCGGTAATTCCGCTGTTCACGTTGTCGATGGTCCGGCTTCCGGAATATTCCAAGGCGGGAACCGGCTTTCAGAACTGGATACCATTTCTCAAGGATCGGAGATTTAAAGGAAATCACCATGAAAAGAACGTTTCAGCCAAGCAACATCAAACGAAAACGAACTCACGGCTTCCTTGAGCGCATGTCGACCAAGGCAGGCCGGGCGGTGATAAGAAGAAGGCGCGCAAGGGGACGAAAGCGCCTTGCAGTTTAGCATTCCAGGGGTGAGTATTGCCAGTTGAAAACTGCCGGGGAGAGGAAATATTTTGAGGGGTTTACATCGTTTCCGACCTCACGAGAAACTCAGGTCCTCCCCCGAATATCAGAGAGTCAAGGCAACCGGCAGGCGAGTTGGAACTCGTCATTTTACCATCAATTTCGTCATCAACGGGCATGACCATCACCGCCTTGGACTGGTAGTGCAGAAGCGTTTCTGGTCCGCTGTCGGCAGGAACCGCATCAAGCGATGTCTCCGGGAATGGTTTCGCATGAACAGGGATTCCATCCCGCTGCCGGGCAAAGATATCGTGATCGTGGCCCGGCCCGGTTCCGAAAGGCTTTCGCCACAGGAAATGACGAAGGAGATCCTCGTGGTTTTTCTTGAACAGGATGGCCGGAGTTCATGATCCGTTCACTGTTTCTTGCGATCATCCGCTTATACCAGGTCTTCATATCCCCCCTTATGGGCCCCTGCTGCCGATTCATTCCGACGTGTTCCGAATACACCCACGAGGCGATCAGACGCTTCGGACCGGCCAGAGGCCTCTTTATGGGGCTCAAGCGCATCCTTCGCTGTCATCCCCTCCACCCCGGCGGCTATGATCCCGTGGTGGAGTCTGCAGCTCATTCGACACACAAGAATTAGCATGGAGTAATCCTGAATGGAAAAAAGGGCTCTGCTTGCTTTGATTCTCTCACTCATGGTGCTGGTGTTCTGGGAGTTCTATTTCGGGCTTTTCCGAGCGCCCGCTCCTCCACCGACGCAGGAGCATGCGACATCTTCCCCCGCGGACACGCAGCCCGAGGCACCTCAAGTCATTCCCCCGCAGGTCCCCGTTGCTCCGACACCGCCGGCCCTGCCGGCAGACCGCCTTCCCGGGCTGGCACGGCAGTTCGACGTCTGGACGGTGACGGATCCGTTTTTCAAAATGAACGTGGCCGCACCCGGGGCGCGAATGAGTTCTTTCCAGCTCAAGAATTTTCGGAAAGCTGTGGAGCCCGATTCGCCTTCCATGGAAATGATCACCTCCCAGGCAAACGGGCTGCTTCCCCTGGCCGTCGACCTGATCCACCACCAGGACTGGGAGCTTTCCACGAGGCCCTTCGTGAGCGATGCGCCGCGCGAAACCGTGCTTGCAGCGGGCGATTCCCCCCGGACTCTCTCGTTCCACACGGAAGTCCCCGGCCGCGTTCGTCTGACCAAGCTCTTCACCTTCACACCCGCATCCTACATTATTGACCTGGAAATCCGGCTCGAGAATCTTTCCAACGAACGAATGGTGGATCAACTGGGGTTGAGCTTCTATTTTCAGCCCTACGCCGATGACCCACAGCAGGAGAGTTCCTACAATCCTTCCCAGTTTTCCACTTTCCTGCAGGGGTCGCTGACCAATTATCCCGTGAAGGATCTCGTCAAGACTCAACCCGTTCTCACGCCTCCCATCGACTGGGTGGGCTATGAAAACAACTACTTCATCAATGCCGTCATTCCCATCGAGGAGTCGGGCTACCAGATCGTCCCGAGGGTCCTCGACGCCGACAAGGGCATCCTCCAGGTGGTCTACCTCACCGAAGCCTTCCAGGTGGACCCCAGCGACGGCAAGTCGCTGAAGCTGAGGATGTACATCGGCCCCAAAGAACTGACTCAGCTCGCCCGCGCCGAACACAACCTGTCCAAGGCTGTCGACTACGGCTGGTTCACCTTCCTCGCCAAGCCGGCGCTGCAGCTCCTGAACTGGTTCTACAAGTACACGCACAACTACGGAATAGCCATCATCGTGTTGACGGTGCTGATCAAGATTCTTTTCTGGCCTCTGACCCAGAAAAGCTACCAGTCCATGCAGAAGATGAAGAAGATTCAGCCGAAGATCGCCCAGATCAGGGAAAAGTACAAAGACGACAGGGAGAAGCTCAACCAGGAGCTCATGGGCGTCTATCGTACCTACAAGGTCAATCCCCTTGGCGGGTGCCTTCCCATGCTCCTGCAGATTCCCGTCTTTTTTGCCTTATATCGAATGCTGAATGCCGCCGTCGAACTTCGCCATGAACCCTTCATGCTGTGGATCAACGATCTCACAGCTCCCGACCGGCTGAATATCGGCGTTCAAATCCCCTACCTCGGAGGCATACCCGTCCTGACCCTTCTCATGGGCATCACCATGTTCATTCAGCAGAAGATGACTCCTTCCGCCGGAGACCCGCGGCAGGAGCAGATTATGCTCATCATGCCCGTAATATTTACCATTTTCTTTATCAACTTTCCTTCCGGTCTTGTGCTATATTGGCTGGTGAACAATGTGCTGTCCATCGCTCAGCAGTATTGGATCAATCGCCATGCATAGCCGCAATCTCCCCGCCACCCCTTCACGACAATTCACTCGGATTCCGAGAGTTAACGGAGGAGAGCATGTCAACGCTTGAAATCGAAGACAAGTCCGTTGAGGACGCCATTGCTGCAGCTTGCCGGAAGCTCAAACTGCCTCGCGAAAAGCTTGAAATTGAAATCATCTCGAAGGGATCGTCCGGCATTTTCGGCATTGTGGGCGCCAGGAAGGCGAAGATCCGCGTCACGGCCAAAGCGCTTTCGGCGGAGGCCGCTGCAGAGCGCGCCAAGGAGATTCTTTCCCATATTCTCGAACACATAGATCTTCCTTCCGTCATCGAATGGGAAACCAGGGATGACCACACCTATCTCAACATCATCAGCAACGGTTCGGGGCTTCTCATCGGCAAACGGGGCAAGACCCTCAATGCGCTGCAATACCTGGTCACCAAGATACTTCAGCGGGAAGTCGGAGAGAATGTATCCGTCATCGTGGACACCGAAAACTACCGATCCAAGAGGGAGCTCAGTCTCACCGAACTCGCCCGGCAGCTGAGCGACAAGGTCAAGAAATCTCACAGGCCCCTCACTACCGGACCCATGAGTTCCCAGGACCGCCGCATCATTCATCTTGCGTTGAAGGAAGACCAGGAAGTCAGGACCAAGAGCAAAGGGGAGGGAACCCTGCGCAGGGTCGTCATTTACCCTGTCAAGAAGGGCAAGAAGGCACCCAGGGTTGCCGAAGGCGAATAGGAGAGGAGTCCCGGCTTTACCGCCCTTTTTCAACCATGGATTTCCCACTTCCGGAAGATACAATCTGTGCCGTCGCTACTCCCGTCGGTGAAGGTGGCATAGGCATCATCAGAATCAGTGGACCGGAAGCTCCGGCTGTCGCCGGAAGGCTGTTCCGACCTCGAAAGAAGGGCGTTTTCCCCCTGAAGTCCCACCGCCTCTACCTCGGCTGGATACACGACCCCGATGACGGCCAGCCTGTCGACGAGGTCCTGTTGAGCTGCATGGCGGCGCCCCATACCTATACACGGGAAGACATCGTCGAAATCAACTGCCACAGCGGCTACGCCGTCCTGAACCGAATCCTCGAAATCGTCCTCAAATCCGGAATCCGGCTCGCCGAGCCAGGCGAATTCACCCGCCGCGCTTTTCTGAACGGCCGCCTCGACCTGTCCCAGGCCGAGGCGGTCATCGACATCATCAGGTCGAGGTCCCACCAGAGCCTGCTCATCGCCAACCGGCATATGCAGGGAGCCGTCAGGGAGATGGTCGAGCAGTGGCGGGGGCATCTCCTGGATATCCGGTCCAATGTCGAGGCGGCCATCGACTTCAGCGAAGATCTCGACGACCAGGAAGGCGATATCCCGTCCCAGGCCGATTTTCTCTGCACAAGGCTCCGCAGCGAACTCCTGTCCCCCATCGAACAAACCATCCGCCACTACTGCGCGGGCCGCATCCTCCGGGAGGGGCTCACCATCGTTCTCGCAGGCAAGCCCAATGTGGGAAAATCCTCCCTCCTGAACGCCCTGCTGGGGAAAGACCGCGCAATCGTCACGCCCTTCCCGGGGACCACGCGGGACGTGGTCGAAGACAGCTTTATCCTGTCGGGTGTCCAGGTAAGAATACTGGACACGGCCGGCATACGCCATGAACCCGACGAAATCGAATCCTTCGGCATCGAAAGGACTCTCCACTCGGTATCCCAGGCCGATGTTGTGATCTGGGTCATCGACGGGAGCCGGCCGATCACGTCCGAAGACGATTCCGTTTTTCATGCCGTGTCCCGGCGGGAACTTCTCGTCGTTCTGAACAAGAGTGACCTGCCTTGCCATGTTTCAGAGCTCGATGCAAAACAGAGGTTCGGTCTGCCCTCCGCTCCCGTCCGTCTTTCGGCCCTGAACTCCACAGACATGGAAAAGCTCAGAACCCTGCTCACCGAAAGGTATCTCAGACAGCCCATCGAACAATCCGAGGGGACCATTGTCCTCAACCTTCGGCACAAGGGATGCCTCGAAGACGCGCTGCAGTCTCTCTGCAGTGCCGAGGAGCTTCTCAGGGGAGGAGCCTACGGCGAACTGGTGAGCTTCGAACTCGCCCAGGCGTCAAGAAAACTCGACTCCATCCTTGGATGGGACGGAGACAGCGAACTGCTGGACCGGATCTTCTCGCGTTTCTGCATCGGGAAGTAGGAGATCTTCGGGAGGCCCTATCTTCCAATGAAAAAGGACGAATTCGCCGACACCCTGATCGAATACCTGGGGCGGGAGGGCATACCCTTTTCCTCGAAGCAGGCGGCGCTGTGCCGTGAACATGTCCTCCTCATGCTCGAATGGAACCGCCGCACCAATCTCACACGCATCACCGACCTTCGAGAGATCCTCGTCAAACACCTGCTCGATTCGCTCCTGCCCTCCCTGCGGCTGCCATGTACCGGCCCGGCCCTGGATGTGGGAACCGGCCCCGGGTTTCCGGGAGTCCCCCTCAAGATCCTCCATGACGGCCTGGATATGGTGCTCCTCGAATCGAACAGAAAGAAGGTGAGCTTCCTCAAGGTCCTTCTTTCCCGCCTGAACATCGAGAGAATACATGTGATCGAGGGGCGCTGGGAGGATCTCGACCGGCTGCCGGGTCCTGTCGGCACCTCAGGCTATGGACTGATCACCATGAGGGCTGTGCGCCTTGAACCGGAACATCTTTCCCGGCTTGCGCTCCGGTCCTTGAAGCCTGGAGGAATTTTTGCCTGGTGGGCCGGTCCTTCAGCGGGTTCCGAATACGAAGGCGCGGAAACAGTGGATCGAGAAGGGGGACTTGCCTTTCGGGGAGCCCCGTCGTACGTCCTGCCCGTACTGAAGCAGCTCCGCCGCGTCTTCATCTGGGAAAAAGTCGACGAGGCCGGCTGAACCGGCGTCATCGGACAGGAACCACGCGTACTGCCGGGGAACTGCCGTCAGGTCTGCCGCCCCCCTTCAATCTCCCTTCTCTTGTCCTCGACAGTCCGGGTATCGAGTTCTTCAAGGGCCCGGCTGATCTTCACAGGATAGCCTTCGGTGGGTCTTATCTCCCTGCAGGGTGGAGGCAGGGCGTTCCAGTCGCGGGAGAACCTTTCCCTGATGGCGCTGAGCGATTCCGGGGGATTCCGGCGCTTCCCCTCGTCCACCACGACGGTGAGCAGAGGTTCACCCTCGACCTGCCGTTCAGAAAGAAGGCTCAGAATGTCCTCCTTCATCATTCCCTGCGCGTCATGGAGGCGGTAGACCTGTTTTCTCCCCACCCACGTCTTCTTGCCGCTGCTCAGCTTGAGTATCGGCCTGCCGTCATATTCCACCAGTTTGTAAGCGATATCGAGATAAGGTGCGTCCGAGGAGACTCCCATGCGCGTGCCCACGGCAAAGACGTCGATCTCCGCTCCCGCTTCGATGAGTTCCTGGATCTTGAATTCGTCGAGGTTCCCGCTGGCGAGTATGCTCACCCCTTCCAGCCCTGATTCCCTGAACAACCGTCTGACCTCCCTGCTCAGTGCGGCCATGTCTCCGCTGTCCAGGCGAACCCCTTTAAGAACCTTGCCGTCCGCAGCCATGATGCGCGCGACTTCAACCGCCTTGCGCGCTCCGCTCACCGTATCGTATGTGTCGATGAGCAGAACGGTGTTCTCTGGAAAGGTCCGATAAAAAGCGAGAAAGGAATCCAATTCATGTTCGAAGCTGGTGACATAGGAATGTGCCATGGTTCCGAAAACAGGAATGCCGTAAAGCTTTCCCGCCAGGACGTTGCTGGTGCCGTCGAACCCTACCAGGTAGCTGGTGCGGGCTGCCTTCACGCCCGCATCCACGCCTTGAGTCCGCCTGAAGGAGAAGTCGATGAGCGACCTTCCCCGGGCGGCGTGAACGCATCGGGCGGCCTTGCTGGCGATGAGAGTCTCGAGCTGCACGACGTTCAGAACGAGGGTCTCCAGCAGTTGGCCTTCGATGATGGGAGCCGTCACTTCCACGACGGGTTCGTTGGCGAAAAAGATCCGCCCCTCGGGAATCGCCCGCATCGTTCCCGTGAACCTGAAATCTCTCAAGTAGTCGATGAAGGAGGAGGGAAACTTGCCGGTGGACGCGATGTACTCGATGGACGATTCACTGAATCTCATCCCCGTGACCAGGTCGACAAGATGTTCGATTCCGGCGGCAACGAAATAGGCCCGGTGAGACGGATATCCCCTGATGAACAGGCTGAACGTGGCTTCACCGTTCATTCCTTCCCGGAGATAACTGGCGGCCATCGTCAGTTCGTAGAGGTCCGTCACGAGCTCGGGAGCAAACTCTTCCCAAAGATGCATTGCCACCTCCTCTTTCCGGGAGAAGATTCCCGTTCATTGTCCAGTCTCGTCTGCACTTACGCGCGTCAAGCGGGCGCCGTAAACCCGTTCCATCCTTTTCAACGCGAACTCGTGGGCGGCGGGGTCGAAATCGACCACGGCATCGACGGGGATGACGGCCCTGTAATCCCGGTTGCGCAAGTCCCCCGTGGTATCCATGACGCAGATGGAGGTGACCACACCTGTGACCCAGACTTCGTCGGGGTTTTCCGATGCAAGGATCTCATCGAGATTGTTCCCGAAAAAGCCCGAAAAGCGCGTCTTGTCCACGACCAGCGCGCCTTCGGGAGGGGCGAGTTCGGGAATGATCTGCGAACCCCAGCTCCCCTTGACGGCGTGACGCGAGAAGAGTTCAAATTCCCGGTCATCCTCCGTATGAGCGTCCCGCAGGTAGATGATTTTTCTGTTTTCGGCATGGAATCGGTCGATGAGTGTGCGAATCACAGGGATGATCTTCCTGGATTCGTCTCCGCAGTAGAGGGCTCCCCCGGGGTCCATAAAATCATTTAACATATCGATAACAATAAGTATTTTGTTCATTTTGTCATGATCTCCCACCGCCGGTGCGGGTCGCGTTTGGCTTTCCGCGCCGCTTCTGTTCAGGGCATACCGGGAAGTCGGGCACCACGGAGAAACGCCCTACCGAAAACTCTGTCCTGGACCGGTTCTCGATCGGATTCCGGAAGATAGACATTCTCATTGCGCCTTCCTTCCAGTATATTTTAAGAATCGAATAGAAGCCTTACCACTTGGCGGAAACTTGTGCAAGCGGTGAACCAGAGCATGAAGTATGATGAAGCAGAAGTCGAGACGAGGGATGAATACAAGGGTGCACAGGAACCCGTGTCCTTTGAATGGCGGGGGAGGCGATTCCGGGTTGCGCAGGTTATGGACAGATGGTATGAAGGCCGGCTGGATTCCACCCGTTTTCCCATGACGTATTTCAGGGTGAAGACGGAGGATGGTCGGGTGGTCATCCTGCGGTATCACGAGTTTTTCAGGGCATGGAGCATCCGCATTGCGGAGGAAGTCGAATGACGCATGCTTCCGGAGGCGGGAATGTTCCACGTGGAACATCACCGGAGTCTTCCGGGTCGAAAGGATTTCGAAGGATTTCATGACCAGGATTATTGCCATTGCAAATCGGAAGGGAGGAGTGGGGAAGACCACTACTGCCGTCAACCCGGCGGGCAGCCTTGCCATCGAAGGACTCTCCCTCCTTTTGGACACCATCCGCAGGATCAAGCTGCGCTTCAACCCGCACCTTTCCATCGATGGTATTGTGCATACCGAGGAATGTGAGGCTCAGCGAAGCTCCCGGTTTCGGCCTGCCCGCCGTCCTGTACGATCCCTCCTGCGCGGAGGCGAAAGCCTACCTCGAGTTTGCCGACGAAATCATCCGGGGGGGCACCCTGACATTCAGGTTTCGATCCGCCGAGGAGCTTCAGAAACTCCTCGGCGACTTTCAGTTGAACCATCGATCCAGGAGGGATTCCCTTGATTCGCATCGCCGTAATTGACGGGCAGGGAGGCGGAATCGGAACCGCCATCATCAGGAAGATCAAGGAGAACTATGGAGAGCGCGCCGAAGTATGGGCTCTGGGCACCAATGCCATCGCCACGTCACAGATGATGAAGGCTCGAGCCAACCGGGGGGCGACAGGGGAGAATGCCATCTGTCATTGCGTGGAGAAGGTCCACGTCATCGTCGGTCCCATTTCCATCCTTCTTTCCCACGCCATGATGGGAGAGCTGACCCCGTCCATGGCCCAGGCCATCGGAGGCGCCGCCGCTCCCAAGATCCTTCTGCCCCTTACCCAGGAATCCATCTCGATTGTGGGAACCGTCCGCGAACCACTTCCTCACCTGGTCGACAAGCTCGTGATCGAAAACCTCGCTCCCTTCTTCGACGAAGGAGGTTCGCCGGCATGAACCGGGATCTTCAGGCAAGGACTCCTCACCTTATTCTGGGAGGAGCCCGCAGCGGAAAGAGTTCCCATGCCGAAAGGCTCGTGACCTCTCTGCCGCCGCCTTACGTCTATGTCGCCACCGCCCGGATCCTGGATGGAGAAATGGCCGACCGCGTGCGCAGGCACCAGGATCGTCGCAGTTCGAACTGGGAAACCATCGAATGCCCACTGGATCTCACCGGGGCGCTCAAACGCCTCCAGGGCCGTGGCAGGCCGGTGCTCGTCGACTGCCTCACCCTCTGGCTTTCCAATCTCCTGCTGGATGCGTCCGCGGGACAACCCGAAGCCCGCTTGAGCGGACTCTGTAAATTCATCCCGGCCGCCGATTATCCGCTCTTCCTGGTTTCCAACGAAGTGGGCTGGGGCATCGTGCCGGACAACCCGCTGGCCAGGAGATTCAGGGACCTTTCAGGGCTGGCCAACCAGCGCATTGCATCCGTCAGCAGCGCAGTGACCCTCGTAGCCGCGGGCATTCCCATAACCCTCAAGTGACTTCACCCCCCTGCGGGAGGGTCGAACAGGACCGCAGGAAGTCAAGGACACACCGATGTGGAAAAGCTTCGCCACCGCTCTTACGTTTCTCACCGTTATCCCTGTGCCTTTCTATTCGCCCGGGACTGTTTCGCCGACTACACTTGCGCGCAGTTTTTCCTTTTTCCCCATCGTGGGCCTCACCCTCGGTTTATGCTGCCTGGCTCCGGCGTTGCTTCTTTCCCCGACCATGCCCCCCCTGCTGCTGGCCGTAAGCATTACGGCCTTCATGGCCGGTCTCACCAGGGCCCTTCACCTGGACGGCCTTGCCGACCTGGCGGACGCCGCATGGGGAGGCTATTGTCCCCAGCGCCGGCTGGAAATCATGAAGGACAGCCGTACCGGTGCATTCGGGGTCATCGCCCTCGTGCTGGTGATCTTCGTCAAGGCGGCGGCCATTGACGCCATCCTGAGAACCGGCAGTCTGTTCCCCCTGGTTCTTGCCCCGGTGTTCTCGCGCTGGGCCATGGCTGCGACTGCCTATCGAAGCCCCTACGCGCGTCCCGAAGGGGGGCTGGGGAAGCCCTTTCTGGAGCACATGGCCGCGACACACCTGCTCACCGCCTCCCTGCTGACCCTAATCATCGCACTGCTCGTGCACCCCGCGTCCCTGCTCATTTTCACACCCTTGACCGCCGGATCCGTTGTACTCCTGCGCTTCCTTTCGTCCAGGTGGCTTGGAGGCATCACCGGTGACGTGCTGGGGGCTGTCAACGAACTTACCGAAGCGGTGCTTCTGTGCGCCGCCGCATCCATGGCCTGGCAATAGACCGGTCGTGGCAGGAAGGAGATCCATTCCACGTGTCCTCACCCGCTTCCACTCACCGCCTGATCTTGAAGATGCTCAAGGAGAAGCAGGGCGCCTACGTTTCAGGAGCCCTCCTGGCAGGCCGCCTGGGACTCACCCGCACCGGCATCTGGAAAAATATCCGAACTCTCAGATCCATGGGGTACGACATTCAAAGCCATCCCAAGGAGGGCTACAGGCTGGTTTCCCTTCCGGACCTCCTGCTCCCCGACGAAATCCTGCCGGAACTCAAAACCGCCTGGCTGGGCAGATCGTACCACTATTTCCCTCAAATCGGCTCCACCAACGACCATGCGCTGGCCCTGGCCGCCGCGGGAGCTCCCCACGGGTCGGCCGTGTGCGCGGAGGAACAGACGTCGGGTCGAGGGCGCCTCAGGCGCGAGTGGATTTCTTCTCCCCGGCTCGGCATCTACCTGTCGATTCTGCTCCGCACCCCCCTGCCCGTCCAGGAAGCGTTCCAGGCCACCTATATCCTGGCCCTGTCCCTGGTGAAGGTGCTCCGGGGAAAATACGGTCTCCCGGGGGCCATCAAATGGCCTAACGACATTCTCATCGGTCCCAGGAAAGTGGGAGGCATACTCACGGAAATGCAGTCGGACCAGGACTTCACTCGCTTTCTGGTCATCGGCATCGGGATCAACGTCAACCACACGAAGGAGGACCTGGCGGGGCCGTTCCGCTACCCGGCCACATCCCTGGCCATCGAACGGGGAGATCCCGTCGCCAGGCGCGAACTGCTCATCACGTTCCTCGAACGCCTCGAATCCGATTATGACACCTTCTACAGCAGGGGATTCTCGACCTTCCTGGCCGATCTCGAGCAGTTTTCAGGCATACTGGGAAAATACATCACGATTGTCAGTGGAAAGGAGGAAAAAAGGGGTAAGGCCTTGAGATTCACACCCGAAGGCGCGCTGATTCTGGGAAGGGATGATGGAACAGAGGAGGCCGTCTGGGTCGGAGACGTGACCCGGGTGGAAGGGACCTTCTAGAGGAGGTCCCGTCTGACCCGTTTATGAGCGTTATACTCCCCTGGCCCGTTCGTGTGCCTCCTGCTTTCTCTTGCATTCAATGCACAGGGTGGTCACGGGCCGCGCGTTCAACCTTTCGATTCCGATATCGTCTCCGCACATCTCGCACTGCCCGAAGGTGCCTTCTTCGATCCTTTGCAGGGCTTCCCTGATTTTCAGGATGAGCTTGCGTTCCCTGTCCCGTATGCGCAGCATGAAGTTCCGGTCCGACTCGAGGGTTGCACGATCAGTGGGGTCGGGAAAGGTCTCTTCCGTATCCGTCATACCCGCAACGGTCTTTTCCGCTTCTACGTAGAGTTCGTCCAAGCGCTTGAGCAATGTCTCTTTGAACTGAGCCTGTGTTTCTTTGTCCATAAGCACGCTCCCCATCGTTGATTAAACGCTTTTCGCTAACACACAAAGGAAAAAGAGTAAAGTGAAAATCAACGATCAGAGTCGTTCGTACCGGCCGCTCCTGCCGCCGTTTTTGAACGTCAGGCGCACATCCCGGATGACCATTCCTCGGTCGACGGCCTTGCACATATCGTAGATGGTGAGCGCCGCGCCGCTCACAGCCACAAGCGCTTCCATCTCCACACCGGTCCTGTCCGACGTCTTCACCCGGCCCCGGATGGTGATCTCGCTTGTCGCCGGATTGGCCGCAAACTCGATGTCGACCGCCGCAATCTGGAGCGGGTGGCAAAGGGGAATGATCTCCCATGTTTTCTTCGCCGCCATGATGCCCGCCAGGCGTGCAGCCTCGAATACATTGCCCTTGGGCATACTCCCTTCAGTGATGCGCTTCAACGTCTCGGGAGCCATACCCACCGTCGCTTCCGCCAGGGCTTCCCGGTCCGTAACCTTCTTGTCGCTCACATCCACCATGCGCAGGCGCCCCTGCTCGTCCAGGTGCGTGAATTCCGTGTCACGTTCCCCGCCGATCATCGCTCTGCCGCCCTCCAATTCCGTCCGTTCCGGGTCATTCCGGCCGGATCATACGATATGAAGCAGCACGTACAGGTCACCCGCCGTGCCGGCAGGAGACAGCCGATCCCCTCCTCCGGGGATCTTCACCCGAGTCCCCTCCTCGCTCCCCGGCGGAACCCAGACCTTCACCGTGCACCATTCCTCGACTTCCCCGCGGCCCTGGCAGCTCTCGCAGGAATTCAGCGGCCTTTTCTTCCCGTTTCCCACGCATTTGCCGCAGAATACCCACCGCGCATAACGAATCTCCTCGAAGGCTCCCTCCGAAATCGCCACGTGTGGAAGCTGCAGGTCAAAACGCAGATCACTGCCCCTTCTTTCCTTGGCGGCACTGTACTGGATGCCGAAAAACTCATGCAGAACATCGTTGACACTTGCATTCCCGTTGTCCCGTTCCGGACCGGGAACTCCGCCTCTCTTCCTTTTCGCCCCCGAATAGCCCCGAAGGCTGTCGTACTTGCCGCGCAGCCGCGGGTCCACAAGGGTTTCATAGGCCTTGAGCACCTCTCTGAAGCGCCGGGCGGCATCCGGGTCCGCCGGATTCATGTCCGGGTGGAACCGAAAGGCGAGCATCCTGAACGCCTTCTTGATTTCGTCCTGGCTCGCCCGGATCGATATGCCCAGGATTTTATAATAGCAGATCATCTCCCATCCGTTCCCGGGAACATGACATGACAGGAGGCAGGCGGCCACACGGTTCCGCCCGAAGACAGCGCGAAAAACATCCTGTGCCGCCCGTATCCGTCGTTCGATTCCCGCCTATGATTGTAAAGACAAAGCGCTTTCAAAACAACACAAAGAATCGAAGTGGAATGCGGCTTCATGCGCCGAATCTGTTCATTCGGGTTCCGCCGACATATTCTCTGGCTTCTGGAACGCACAACGGGTATACAGGTTCGAAAATGATCGGGCCATGCGGAACCGGCAGGGATTACGGCAAAAGGCGAGGGAACAGGCGACGATTATCCTGCGGCGTGGGCGCAGCGCAGTGTTCGCCCGGCGGCGGATGTTCGAGCGAATCCAGGACATGAGACGGACGTCTTATCGTGTCCTGATGGAGGAAAGCGATGAAGAGATGGGGGGTTGTGGTCATTCTGAGTCTCCACATGCTTATCCCGGCTACTGCATCGGCACAAAACAATGCTCGGGACGGCATTGCGGCGCCTCCGGGAACCATCCTGTCCGTCTTGTACGGGTATCATTATTTCGGGGATTATCTGAAAGCCGACGGGAAGACGGTACCCATGGACAAGGTGGATCTTCAGGGCAATTACGGGTTGTGGAGGGAGGTTTTCTACTTCCAGGTGGGATCCTTTGTGGCCAACGCCCAGTTTCTCCTGCCCTTCGGAAACGCCAGCCTCGACTTGAACCACACCAGTCTTTCCACATCGGGAATCGGCGACCCGAGCATCCTGACCACCTTCTGGTTCATCAACCGTGAATCCACCAAGACATACCTGTCTTTTACCCCCTGGTTTTACTTTCCCCTCGGCAACTACTCGAACG
>JABUEY010000078.1 GCA_013314815.1 Syntrophobacteraceae bacterium | reverse complement strand
TTCCTCCTGCTCTCAGGGCTACACTATACCACATAACCTTCCGATTTGCCTATTTTTTATTCCTATTAAACCATAAAAATCCACTCCCAGGCCCTACAATTACGACACAGTCTCGAAGGCGGGAATGACGTTGTGGGGCTCCATGACACTGCTGTGGGAATGACGATGTCGGGGGTGTATTCCACCTTTGTGCGACAACTGGCCGGGTATGCGTTTTGCCAAAAGAACCCGACCTGGATGGCACGGAGTTGTCCGGGTATCGAGTTCTCACTCTCACTCGCAGGCGGGGGCAAAGCCTCTGCGCACCGTGTTTTCCGCGACGCTCCTCGGGATCATGAACTGAAGCAGATAATCGGGGCCGCCTGCTTTCGAACCTATTCCGGACATCTTGAATCCTCCGAAGGGGTGGCGACCGACGAGGGCTCCCGTGCAACCCCTGTTGATGTAAAGATTGCCCGTCCTGAATTCCTTCCAGGCACGGGCGATGTTCGCGGGTCTCCTGGAAAAAACCGCGCCGGTCAGTGCGTAAGGAGTGTTGTTCGCCACTTTCAGTGCTTCAGCAAAATCCCGCACCTGGATGACAGCCAGGACCGGACCGAAAATCTCCTCCCTGGCCAGGCGATGCTCGGGACGGATCCCTTCAAAAATAGCCAGGGGCACGGAATTGCCTCCTGGAATGTCCACATGCCGTTCGAGCAGAAGAGAACCTTCTCTTTTCCCGATTTCTATGTAATCCAGGATCTTCTCCCTCGCTGCAGGCTCGATGACTGCTCCCATGAAGTTTTTCGGATCTTCCACGGCACCCAGGTGTATGCTCGATGCGGCCGCCACGAGTCGATCCACCACTTTCCGGTAGTTTTCCTCCAGTACAATCAGCCGGGAACATGCCGAACACTTCTGTCCCTGGTAACCGAAGGCCGAATGGATGATTTGAACAACGGCTTCGTCAAGGTCCGCGTCCGCATCGACGATAATGGCGTTTTTCCCGCCCATCTCGGCGATGACGGTTTTCACGCACAGGGCATCCTGCCCCGTTTTCCGTGCAAGCTCGATAATATGCAGTCCCACGGGCATGCTCCCCGTGAACGCGATGAGGGACACATCGGGATGTCCCGTGAGGAGGTCGCCTATCTCACTTCCCGGACCGGGCAGGTAGTTGAGTACTCCCGGCGGAAGTTGCGCTTCTTCGAAGATCTGCATGACCATGGACCCCACCACTGGAGACTGGGATGCCGGCTTGTAGACGACCGTGTTCCCGGTCACAATGGCTGCCGAAGTCATGCCCGTGGATATGGCAAGAGGAAAATTCCAGGGAGCAATGACGACAGCGATTCCCCGAGGTTCGTAAAAGAGGCGGCTGACCTCACCCGGAACACGTCCCATGGGGCGCGGAACGGAAAGCCGGATCATCTCCCGGCCGTAATACTCCAGAAAGTCTATTGCCTCGCAAACATCCGCGTCGGCTTCTTCCCAGGACTTGCCTACTTCGAAAACCTGAAGTGCCGCCAGGTCGTAACGCATCCTCCGGGCTGCCGAGGCAGCCCGGAACAGGTATTCGGCCCTCTCACGGGCGGGTGTATCACGCCAGGAAGCAAAGGCTTTCGCAGCGGCCGAAACGGCCTGCTCCGCATCTTCCCGCGTGCCTGAAGAGACGGTTCCGACGACCTCGTGGAGTGCATTCGGGTTGAGGGAGCGAATCATCGCGGCGGTTCTTCTCCTCTTGCCGTCTATGACGAGGTGCACCTCCACGGGGAAACTCGCGCGCAGTCTTTTCAGCGCCCGTGAAAATTCCTCCCTGTGTTCCGCTCGAGTCCAGTCCCAGCAGGGTTCGTTGTGGAAAGGTCCCCTGTCCTCATATTCGGGGGCCTCCTCATCAGGTTCGGGTGGAGACGGTTGCTCCTTGAGCAGTTCAAGGGGGTTGCGGAGAAGCTCCTCCCTTGGAATGCCCTGGTAGAAACTCTGCCGCAGGAAGGATTCGTTTGCGGTGTTTTCGAGCAGCCGCCTGACGAGATAGGACATTCCCTGGATCAGTTCCCCGATGGGGGTATAGAGTCGCAAAGGAAGACCCGCCTTGCGCAGGGCATTCCTCACCGGTTCTCCCATGCCGTAAAGAACCTGGTACTCGATACACTCTTCAGGCACTTGCATTTCCCTGGCCGTTTCCATGACACAGGCTATGGACCGCATGTTATGGGAAGCACATGCCAACCGGATTCGTTCGTGATTCTCGAGGATGATGCGGGCAAGTTTCTCGAAGGATGCGTCTGTTTCATGCTTGCCGGTGAAGACCGGAACGGGCCAGTTGCGCTGCCGGGCCTGGATGACCTCGAAATCCCAGTAGGCTCCTTTCACGAGACGTATGGAAAATCGAACGTCGACATCCTTTGCCCACTGGATGAGTTCCATGAGGTCCGCTTCACTGTCTTTCCGGTAGGCCTGGATGACAATGCCCGCATGAGGATAACCGCGGAATTCGGGGTCCTCCAGCAGGCTGCGAAAGAGGGCGAGGGTGAGGTTCTTGAGGCCGTCATGTTCCATGTCCAGGGTCAGTGAAGCACCCGTCTCGACAGCCTTTCTGAATACCGGAACAAGACGCTCCCGGGCTCGATGGATGGAATGATCAAACGCGCATGCACGCATCTGGGAATACATGGCCGAAGGTTTCAGCGAAACGTTCACCCTGGGGGAATATCCCCAGTCTTTTTCCGGTGAATCTTCGCCCACGGCAGGCCACCTGTCCCGAGCCTTGTACAGGATATCGAGCAGGTCGAGGTACCTGGCGAGATATCCCTCCGCTTCTTTTTCAGAAACCACGGCCTCACCCAAGAGATCCACGGTGAAGGCCATTCCCTGGGACCGGAGTTTCTCGAGTTGGGGAAGGGAGTGTTTCGGATCGATTCCGACTATGAACTGCCTGGCCATCGAGGCGATATTGCCGCCGATGGCCTTGGCGATCATCTTCGCGGCAAGCGACGAAGAGGAGACGGATTTCAGTCCCCATTGGAACATCGAGGGGAAATGGAGGCCGGGGCGTGTAAAGTATTCTTGGAGGTGTGCGGCAACGGACTCGGACCGGGTAAGAGCAGGAAAAACATCCACAAATCGAAACATCTCGGTCTTGAAAGCGTCGTTGTTCATGCACCATTCAAGGATCTTTCCCGACCAGTACTGTCTTCGGAACACGGAAGGCGACTCGCCTTCGACCAGTTCGAAAAGCTTCAGGCCGGTCTCGATGATCTTCTCTTCGAATCGGGAATCCATCCGGGCACGCTCCTCATCGAATCGGAAACATCAGTCAAACGGCGTTCGATGCCGCCGGCACAAGCGCCCTGAACCGCGAAAGCCGCCTTGATCGACTTCCTGGGGTGCATCGCGGGCGAAAAGGAAACCCGAGGATGTGAATCGTTGCATCGAAAAGGTCGAGCGAAAGCACGGCGGCACGGCGCGAAGAATGCTTCAGAGAATGTATTTTAGCACAAGGGACATCGGCATTGTTCAAAATATCGGAAACCTCTCTTTCTTTGTTGTGCTCCGGATCATTATCTGAGAGCATGACAACATAGAGCCGCAGCCCGATGCGTCCAATCGTCGATCCGGATCACAGGGGCATCCCGTCTGCTTGAAGTTGACACTTCAACGGTTCTCTGATATTTTCCGCACACTTCCAGGCACGGATTTTTCGTGCGGGGAAGGGAGTTTGCCCGATTACCTGGACTCATAACCAATCAGGAGGACTTCATGAAAAGAGTGATCTTACTGTGTCTGGCCTTGTTGCTTGTGCAGGGAACGGCCTTTGCGGCCGATTCGATCAAGATTGGACTCATGGGTCCTATCACCGGGCCGTGGGCCAGCGAGGGGGCTGAAATGAAGCAGGTTGTCCAGTTGCTGGCGGAGGAACTCAACCAGAAAGGCGGCCTGCTGGGCAAGAAGGTGGAAGTCGTCACGCAAGACGACGGGGGAGACCCGAGAACGGCGGCTCTTGCTGCACAACGTCTGGCCACACAAGGCGTGGTCGCCGTGATAGGGACCTACGGATCCGCCGTTACAGAAGCCACTCAGAACATATATGGAGAGGCGAAAATCATCCAGATCGCCAATGGTTCCACCGCCATTCGCCTGAGCGAGAAGGGCCTGAAATACTTCTTCAGAACCTGCCCCCGCGACGATGAACAGGCCAAGGTCGCCGCCCAGGCCATTCAAAAAATGGGCAGCAAACGAATAGCCATACTCCACGATAACAGCACCTACGCAAAAGGGCTCGCCGACGAAACCAGGGGACTCCTTGAAGCCGCAAAAGCAGGCGAAATCGTCTTCTTCGACGCCCTTACCCCGAAGGAACAGGATTACACCACGGTCCTCACCAAGATGAAATCCGTTCAACCCGACATCGTCTTTTTCACCGGCTATTACGGCGAAGCGGGCCTGCTCCTCAAGCAGGCAAAGCAGATGAACTGGAAGGTGACCTTCATGGGAGGTGACGCCACAAACAATCCGGATATCGTCAAAACCGCGGGCAAGGATGCGGCGGCGGGCTTCTACTTCGTAAGCGCCCCCCTGCCTAAGGATCTTCCCTCCGACGAAGCCAGGAATTTTCTCGATACCTTCAAAAAGAAATACGGCAATCCGCCCAACTCGATCTATGCGGCCCTGGCCGGTGACGGTTTCCGAGTGATCACGCAGGCCATAGCAGAAACAAAATCCACTGATCCGGCAAAGCTGGCGGATTACCTCCACAAGGATCTCAAGGATTTTCCCGGCCTGACAGGCAAGATATCGTTCAATGAAAAGGGAGACCGTGTGGGTGAAGTCTATCGCGTCTATCGCGTGAACGACGAAGGGCAGTTTATACTCCAACCCTGATCCCAGGGGCTTTTCGAGTCCGGCGCAGAGGCGGGCCTGGTTTCGCTCCGCGCCGGACTTATATAACCTTTTTATTGCCTTACTGCGAACACTCCCTGATGGAACAGTTTTTTCAACAATTGACCAATGGACTGGCCGTAGGATCCATTTACGCCCTGATCGCCCTGGGCTATACCATGGTATACGGCGTTCTGAAGCTGATCAATTTCGCTCACAGCGATATGTTCACCCTCGGAGCCTACCTCGGACTGACTCTTCTGACCTCGCTGGCACTCACCGACCACATCGGCCCCCTCTGGGGCACCGTGGTTCTTGCCCTGATGGTTATGGGCCTGGTGGCCATGGTGGGAGCCCTGCTCGACAGGGTCGCCTATCGTCCCCTGCGTGAATCCCCACGGCTGTCCGCCGTCGTCTCGGCTCTCGGTGCATCCATCTTCCTGCAGAACACGGTGATGCTCATTTATGGAGCCAGGTATCGCGTTTATCCCCACGACATCCTGCCACGAGTCGCTCTCGATGTTTTCGGGCTGCAAATCCCCCTCGTTCGCATACTCATTCTTTGCGCTTCCCTCACCATGATGGCCATGCTTTACATCTTCATACAACGAACAAGGATCGGCACCGCAATACGCGCTGCAGCCATCGATCAGGGGGCGGCCAGGCTCATGGGAATCGACGTCAACCGCGTTATTCTGATGGTGTTCCTGGTCGGCCCGGCACTCGGGGGAGCCGCTGGGCTCATGGTCGGTCTCTACTACGGCCAGATCAACTTCACCATGGGATGGGGCTACGGACTGAAAGCATTCACCGCGGCGATTCTCGGCGGAATCGGGAACATTCCCGGAGCCATGCTGGGAGGTGTGTTGCTTGGAGTCGTCGAATCCCTTGGGGCCGCCTATCTGTCTTTTGCCTGGAAGGACGCCATTGCCTTCTGCGTCCTCATCCTGATCCTCATTGTCAGGCCCACGGGACTGCTTGGAGAACGGGTAGCCGAAAAAGTCTAATGAATCGAAGACAGCTTATTCCCCTTGCAGTAGCCGCACCTCTGGCCGTGCTGCCGTTGTTTCTGAACGCTTACTGGATCGACGTTCTGAACAGCATCGGCATCTACGCCATGCTCGGCCTCAGCCTCAACCTCATCGTCGGCCACGCGGGGCTTTTCAACCTCGGGCACGCCGCCTTTTATGCTGTTGGAGCCTACACCGCGGCCATCGTGAACACCACTTTCGGCATACCCGTGCTGCTTCTTCTGCCTGTCTGCGGCCTTGCCGCAGGCCTGTTCGCTCTTGCCGTCGCCCGGCCTATCATCCACCTTCGCGGAGACTACCTCTGTATCGTCACTATCGGAGTCGGTGAAATCGTGCGAATTGCGCTCGTCAACAATCTATTCGGTATCACAGGAGGTTCCAACGGCATTTTTGGCATCGCCCGCCCCAGCATTTTCGACCTGACCCTGCGCACGCCACTCCACTTCTATTACCTGATATGGATCTTCGTAGCCCTTACCGTTTTTGTCTTTCATCTCCTCGAATATTCCCGATTCGGGCGCGCTCTCAACTACCTGAGGGAAGACGATGTCGCCGCTGAGGGCAGTGGTGTGAATACCGCCCACTACAAGCTGATGGCTTTTGTAGTGGGAGCCGGCTGGGCTGGAATGGTAGGGAATATCTATGCCGCCAAGATGACTATTATCTCACCGGAATCCTTTACTTTCTGGGAGTCTGTCCTCATGTTTGCCATCGTAATCCTGGGAGGTTCCGGAAGCATGCCGGGAGTTTTGCTCGGAGCCTTCCTCATTGTCGGGCTGCCCGAACTGTTCAGGGAGTTTGCCAATGCCAGGATGCTGGTTTTCGGCGCAGCCATGATTGCCATGATGGTATTCCGTACCCAGGGCCTCATCCCGTCCCGTCCCCGCATTTACCGCATTCCCGCCGTCGAAAAGGGGGAGGGGAGGGCATGACCATCCTCAATCTTCAACGACTTACCAAGAACTTCGGCGGACTGACCGCCGTCAACAATGTATCCTTCGATGTCGAAGAGGGATCCATCGCGGGCCTCATCGGACCCAACGGCGCCGGCAAAACAACGATCTTTAACCTCATCACCGGGATTTACAGGCCTGACCAGGGAGAAATCAGCTTCAACAGGCAATCGATTCGGAATATGGCCACGCATCACATCGTATCCCTGGGCATTGCAAGAACCTTTCAAACCATTCGCCTCTTTCAGAATCTCTCCGTTCTCGAAAATGTCCTGGCAGGATGTCATTGTCGGATGAATTCCGGGATTCTTTCCTCGATCTTCCGCCTCCCGCGGCAGCGAAAGGAGGAACTGGAGGCTCTCCAGAAAGCGATGAGAATCCTCGAGTTTGTGGGTCTCGATTCTCAGGCCGAACAGATGGGCAAGAACCTTTCCTACGGTAATCAGCGTCTTCTCGAGATTGCGCGGGCGCTGGCCGCAGAACCCAGGCTGCTGATACTCGACGAACCCGCCGGCGGCATGAACGAGCAGGAGACAGGTCAACTCGTATCGCTCATACGCAGGATACGAGACGCAAACACATCCATCCTGCTCATCGAGCACGATATGAACCTGGTGATGAGGGTCTGCGAGAAGATTGTCGTTCTCGAATACGGTTCAAAGATCGCCGAGGGGCCTCCGGCGGAGATCAAGGAAAATCCGAAAGTGATCGAGGCGTACCTCGGAGCTGAAAGAGACTGGTGAGATGCCTCTCCTGCAAGTGAACGATCTGCATGTCAAATATGGAAATGTCGAGGTAATCCATGGAATAGACCTCACCGTGAGGGAAGGGGAGATCGTTTCCATCCTTGGGGCCAATGGAGCCGGGAAGTCCACTACGCTCCTCGCAATCAGCGGGATCGTCAGGCCGTTCAAAGGGGAGATTCGCTTTCGCGACGTTTTCATCCACAAGCTTCCAGCACACAGAACGGTGGAACTGGGAATCGCCCAGGTGCCGGAAGGGCGGCGCATATTCGGGACGCTCACCGTCCAGGAGAATGTGAATCTTGGAGCTTACGTCCGGAGAGACGCGGCGGAAACCAGAAAGACCGAACAGTGGATTTACGATCTTTTCCCCGTGCTTGCCGAACGTCGTCATCAGCTTGCCGGGACTCTCAGCGGCGGTGAACAGCAGATGCTCGCCATCGGACGGGCCCTGATGAGCCAGCCCCGGATCCTGCTTCTCGACGAACCCAGCCTGGGCCTGGCTCCACTGCTGGTCAGAGCGATTTTTCAAACCCTGAAGGAAATCAACGCATCCGGGGTGACCATCGTACTCGTCGAACAGAATGCACGCGCGGCACTGAAGTTGGCTCACCGAGGTTATGTGATGGAACTGGGAAGAATCGTCATCGAAGATTCAGCTGAAGCCCTGATGGCCAATGCCGAAGTGGAGGCGGCCTACCTGGGCGGATCCGGAATGGAAGAAAAACAGGGCTAGAAGCTTCTCTTATTGCGCTCTTTTCTTGATTCCCGTTTCCAGTCGCGGCCTTTTTTCTCTTTTCGAGCCTTCCCCCTGGGTGTGCTTTTTTCCCGCGCCGAATCGATCCCCAGATCTTCCGGGCCGAGGGTATAGGAACCCGCCAGGGTCGGCGTTCGCGGTGCGGCAGACACCTTTTCCTTTTTCTTCGCAGCGGTCAGTTCAAGCAGTTCGTCCTCACGAAGCAATGGAAACAGGATGTACTCGATACCGACCTCTTCTACAAGAAACAGGTGTTCTCCGGCCTTTCGCACGACAAGGTCCGCAAGTCCCGGTTTTCTTGAAAAAACCTGAACGATCACCGGCTTCGGGTCTCGCCTTTGCGCAATGCGCAAAGCCAGTTCCCTGTGGGAGGAGAGAGCAAGAAAGGAGCGGTTTGAAGATCTGAGGCCGTTTTTCAGCACAAAGGCATATTGTTTTCTGCGGCATCCGTAGTACAGCCTTTCGGGCGGAGTTTCCACGACGGGATAATCCGGAGGGGGAAAACCGGGCCTCAGGCGCAGCAAAGACCCTTCGATCACGAAGGGAAGTTCGAAGCCGACATGCTCCAGTTCACGTAAATGAGTCTCCCGAACAAACCGCAGGGATGTGTCTTCCTGCAGAACCCGGTAGAGTTCTTTCCAGGGCATGGTGCCGTCGGGATCCCAGAAAAGGCCGTGTTCGGCGGGTGAATGCCAGGCCGTATAAGCCAGAATCCTGCCGAGAGTCCTGTGCATGAGCCTGGCACTCATGGTGGTTCTCCTTGGTTTGTGCCAAACGTCGAGTTCGTGTTCGAGGGTGGTTATCCATTGTGTCCGCACGCAATCTCTTTCCGGGATCATAGTCCATTCAACCGTCGATGTACACGAAATGTGCGGAGAAACAGGCCCGACGGAGTGGGCGGAGGCGTGCAAGCGTTTGAGATTATTCCATTTTAAGTATATATCCATTAGTTTACATAACATATATTATCAGACTCTATGGTCGGAAACGTTTTTTCGCTTGACATTGGCAGGCATCTTTATTATCTATCGCAGACGCAACTGAGCGGGAATAACTCAGTGGTAGAGTGCAACCTTGCCAAGGTTGAAGTCGCGGGTTCAAATCCCGTTTCCCGCTCCACTGAACATTCTGGGGTGGTCCGATCCACCCCTTTTTTGTGAGTTCGATTCCTTCCCACCGTCCACGCCAGACCGCCATGAAAGAAGAGGAAATCCTGAATCAGGCCGTTAAAGCCCCAGGGGGAATGCGGGCACGCAAAGAGCTGCTGTCCGAACTCTATTCCCGGTTCAATACCAAAGACAACATCCTCATCACCATCGATCCCGACCCTGACGCCATCGGGTCGGCACTGGCCGTAAAGAGGCTTCTCTGGCACAAAGTGCAGTCATGCACCATCGGCATGATCCGGCCTGTCCGGCGGTTGAACAACATTACTCTCGTCAGGCTCCTGCGGCTCCCGCTGACGCTCCTGAAGAGAGACTCCCTCGATCAGTTCGACAAGTATGTACTCGTCGACGGCCAGCCTCAGCACAACGACTTCTTTCGGCTCTTCAACTATACCGCGGTCATCGATCATCACCCGTTGAACGATCACGTCGACGTTCCCTTCGCCGACATACGCAACGAATATGGTTCGACTTCCACGATGCTCACCGAGTACCTTAAAGCGGCCGGGATCAAACCATCCAAAACCCTGGCCACGTCCTTGCTGTACGGCATCAAGACGGATACGCGGAGCTTCGAAAGACATACGATTGTGGCGGATATCGAGGCGTTCAGGTACCTCTTTCCCCTTTCCGATCATAACGTTCTGAGAAAAGTCGAAATCTCGGACCTGTCCCTTAAGGATCTCAAATACTTCCACAAGGCTTTCGAACGGAAGCACGTGGTCAGAGACAGGATATTCTCGCATCTGGATGAAGTCCCTTCTGCGGACATCCTGGTGGAGATTGCCGAGTTCTTCCTGAAAATACACGACATTTCATGGAGCATAGTGTCTGGAATCCATGGAAACGACCTCATTGTCATCGTGAGAAGTGACGGGTACCGGAAGGATGCGGGGAAGGTCATGCGTCGTGCCTTCGGTTCGATCGGCTGTGCCGGCGGTCATCCGTCCATGGCGAGGGCCGAGATTCCGATGGACAGGCTGGCCCAGGAGCTGATCAAGTGCACCTCGTCAGCGGTGGAGCGGTTCATAAGGAAGCGTCTTTCCCCTTTTTCGAAAAGCTGATTCTGGCGCGGTATAGGCGTATGCGTTCGGAAGTCTTCAGACGGTGGTGGATGCGTTGATCGGGGGGCAGGTGAACAGACCGGCAAGGCCCAGGGGCGGCAGGAGAAAGACAGTCGAGGTCTTCACCGATGGTGCCTGCCTGGGAAATCCCGGACCAGGGGGGTGGGCGGCCATTCTGCGTTACGGGAACGCGGCGAAGGAGCTCACCGGATGGAGCCGGAACACGACGAACAACAGGATGGAACTTACCGCCGTTGTCGAGGCACTCCATGCACTCAAGGAACCCTGCAAAGTAGTTGTCCACACCGACTCGCGCTACCTCAAAGACGGCATCACCAGGTGGATCCATGCATGGAAGAAAAATGGCTGGATGACAAGCGACAGGCGCCCCGTGAAAAACAAAGACCTCTGGACGGCCCTCGATGAGGCCGCCCAGAGGCACGAGGTTGAATGGAAGTGGGTCAAGGGGCATGCCGGGCACCCGGAAAACGAACGATGCGACCAGTTGGCCCGCGAATCCATAAAGAATATCTGTTCTACGCAGCCTTTGCCAGCTTGACTGCGCATACCTTGTACTCGGGAATCTTCGCAATGGGATCCAGCGCCGCATTGGTCAACACATTGGCGGCTGTTTCAGCAAAGTGGAAGGGTATGAACACGACGCCCTTCCCTATGCGGTCTGTCACCATGGCTCGAATGGTGATCGTACCCCGCCTGCTGCTCACCTCTATCCTCTCCCCTTCTGCAATCTGAAGCTCTTCTGCGTCATCGGGATGCAGTTCGACGATGGCCTCGGGCATTTCTTTCTCGAGGTGCGCCGACCTGCGTGTCATGGTTCCCGTGTGGTAGTGCACATACGCACGGCCCGTGGTCAGCCAGAACGGATACTCGTCGTCCGGTACCTCTGCGGGTGCACGGTAGTCGATGGCACTGAACAGCCCGAGCCCGCGGCTGAACTTGTCTTTGTGGAGATAGGGCGTTCCTGGGTGATCGGGAGTCGGGCAGGGCCATGCGAGGCCGTCCCCTTCGAGCCTCGGATAGCTGATTCCTGCGTACGCCGGTGTTACCGATGCCATCTCGTTGAAGATCTCCTCGGCCGACTGAAAGTTCATGGGGTAGCCGAGCCTGTTGGAGATGTCCTGGATGATCTGCCAGTCGTATCGTGCTTCGCCGACGGGTTCGATGGCCTTCCTGACCCGCTGGACCCTTCGTTCCGAATTGCTGAATGTGCCGTCCTTTTCGGCAAAGGAGGCTGCCGGAAGGACCAGGTGGGCCAGTTCGGTGGTGGGTGTCGGGAAGATGTCGATGACCATGAGGAACTCGGCCGCTTCCAGGGCGTGCTTGACATGATGAATGTCCGGATCACTGACCATCGGGTTCTCACCCATTATGACCAGGCCCTTGACTCTGCCGTCGAGCAAACCGTCCATCATCTCCATGATCGTCAGACCGACCTTGGGTGACAGGGTTGCATTCCATGCCTTCTCGAACTTCGCCTGGATGTCCGGCACGTTCACCGCCTGATATCCCGGGTAAACATTGGGCAGTCCGCCCATGTCGCAGGCGCCCTGGACGTTGTTCTGTCCTCTCAACGGGTTCACACCCGTGGAAGGCCGTCCGATGTGACCGCAAAGCATGGACAGGTTGGCGAGTGTCTTGACGTTGTCCACCCCTGTCGTGTGCTGTGTAATGCCCATGCAGTAAATAATGGAAGCCGCTTTGGCCTTGGCATAGTATTCAGCCATCTTCACGATGTCGTCAACGGAGATTCCGGAAATCTCCGATGCCCTTTCCGGGGGAAACTTCTCGATCATTTCCACGAATGCATCAAAGTTTTCCGTCCGCTCTTCCACGAACTTCTTGTCGTGCCACCCGTTCCTGTAGATGACATTCATCATACCGTTGAGCAGGGCGACATCGGTTCCGAGTGTCTGCCTGGCGTATATATCTGCAAAACGCGCCATCTGGATCTCGCGGGGGTCCACCACAATCAGCTTCGCCCCTTTCGCCTTGGCCCGGTAGACGCGCGTGGCGATCAGGGGATGCCCCACGCTGGTGTTGGACCCGATGATGAAGATGCAGTCGGCGTCTTCGATTTCGTCGAAAGAATTCGTCATCGCTCCACTTCCGAATGATGCGGCAAGTCCTGCCACAGTGGAGGAGTGTCAGAGGCGTGCACAGTGGTCGACGTTGTTGGTTCCGATGGCGGCTCTGGCCAGTTTCTGCAGCAGGTAATTGTCTTCATTGGTGCACTTGGCAGAGGTGAGAAACGCAATGGCGTCGGGTCCGTTGGCTTCCTTGATCCTTTTCAGTTCGGATGCCGCGTAGTCGAGAGCCGACTCCCACGACGTCTCCTTCAGAGCGCCGTCCTGACGCATGAGCGGCGTGGTCAGTCGATTGGGGTGCTGAATGAATTCGTGAATGTACCATCCTTTTACACAGAGCTTCCCTTCGTTGACCGGACTGGTTTTCGAAGGAAGCGTGTGGGTGATCCGGCCGTCGAGCACCTCCAGATAAAGGCCGCAGCCGCACCCGCAATACGTACAAGTGGTAAGAACGGACTGATAATCCATAACTGCCTCTCCTCCGCGGAATTGCACTTCGCACACCAAACCTAGTGAAAAATTGCACAGAAAAGCGTGTGCGCATCCCTCGCGACCACTTTTCACGCCGGATTTACCCTTGTGTCTATTTCATTATCATGCAGATAGCATGGAAATCAACATCTTTTAGCCTTTTGCATGCCTTCCCGCGCACGCCAAGGCGCCTTATTCTTTCGAGGAGCCGCCTTCGTCGAGGATGTACCGGCATGCCCTGCCCTTCCCTGTTCGTTTCAATGTGCCGGAATCCACGAGTTCGTTCAACTCCCTCAGCGCCTGCCGTTCTGAAATGTCGTTGAGTCTGGAATAGTACTTGTTCGTAATGAAACCATTGTTTCTGATAAATTCCAGTGCCTTAAGCTGGCGGGGCCTGAGCCCCGAATCTCCCAGCCTCTCCCCTGGAGACAGGGGCGGCATTTCGTCCGGCGTGACGTGGGGCCGTGGTGCAACATCCTCTTCTTCGTCCGCCGGGTGCGGACCACGCGCGCCGCGGATCTCGGGGGGCAGATCCTTTGGGGAAATCCGCTCCCCGTTGCACAGGATGACAGCCCTTTCGATCACGTTCTCCAGTTCGCGCACATTCCCCGGCCATGGGTATTCCAGCAGCAGGTGCAGGGCTTCCGGGTCCATTTCGACCCGAGACGCCCCGCCTTCCGCCGCGTATTTCGAAAGGAAATGATTCACGAGCAGGGGAATGTCGTCGGTTCTTTCTCGAAGCGGAGGGATAGGCACATGAACCACGTTGAGCCGATAAAACAAGTCCGCACGGAAGCGTGTGGAGGCCACTTCGTCTTTCAGATTGCGATTGGACGCCGCCACCACTCGAACATCCACCTTCAGGGTATGGCTGCCTCCCACACGCTCGAATTCCATTTCCTGCAGGATGCGCAAAAGCTTGACCTGCAGCGGGGGGGACATTTCACTGATCTCGTCCAAAAAAAGAGTCCCGCCGTGAGCCAGTTCGAATCTTCCCTTGCGCTGGCTGACCGCTCCACTGAACGCCCCCTTCTCATGGCCGAACAATTCGCTTTCGAGAAGAGTCTCCGGCAGCGCGCCGCAGTTGACGGAGATAAACGGCTGTTCCCGCCTCGTGCTGTTGTAGTGGATGGCCCGCGCAATCAGTTCCTTGCCCGTGCCCGATTCCCCTGTAATGAGAACCGTGGCTTTGGAAGGAGCGACCTTTTCGATCAACTGGTAGATCCTGCGCATCGCGACGCTCTTACCGATGATATTGCCGAACTGATAGCGGTCTTGAAGCTCCTGGCTGAGCTGGCGGTTTCGGCACACCAGGTGATAATGGTCGATCGCTTTCCGAATGGTGACCTTCAGTTCCTCGTTCTTGAACGGTTTCATAATATAGTCGAAAGCCCCTTTCCTCATGGCTTCGACCGCCTTTTCCACCGTTCCGTAAGCAGTCATCATGATCACGGGAATATCGGGATCATGCAGTTGCGTTCCTTCCAGGAAAGCCATACCGTCCATCCCAGGCATCTTCATATCGGTGATGATCACGTCCAGGTCGTGTTCCTTGAGAGCCTGGAGGCCATTGACGGCATTGTCTGCCGTAATGACGTGGTAGCCTTCTTCCGACAGAAGATCTTCCAGCACCAGCAGGTAGTTCTTTTCGTCGTCGACAATCAGGATGGTTTCCATGTTCAAATTACCCTGTCGCCTCTTCATCACTTTCGATCATGGGCTGATGGAGCGGGAGACGGATGATCATGGCGGTTCCTTCGCCCGGTCTGCTCGATACCTCTATTTCGCCGTTGTGGATGTCGATGATATTCTGGACAATGGCCAGGCCCAAACCAGTCCCTTTCTCCCTCGTGGTGAAAAACGGATTGAAAATCTTTTTGCAGATGTCGGGAGCAATACCGTGGCCGGTGTCCTCGATCCGGAGTTCAACATGGGTGGGACCGACTTTTCCGTTCAGAATCGACGTCCGGACATGGAGAGTTCCGCCTTCCGGCATGGCCTGCAGGGCATTGGCAAAGAGGTTCACCAGCGCACGATAGAGCAGGTCCCGGTCGGCGTCGAACGTGTAGGAGCCCGTTTGATAGGTGCGCTCCACCCTGACTCCCAGTCTTTCGCATTCCGTCTCCAGCACCTTGAGGTTGCGTTCCACCACGTCTTCGATACGGCATTGGGAAGGTCGAAGCGACCTGGGCCGGGCGAAGTCCAGGAACTCCGTGAGGATATCGTTCAGCCGCGTCGCCTCCTCGACGATGATGGAAGTCAGCATCTTTTGCCTTTCATTTTCAATGCGGCCGTGCAGCAGTTCCGCCGTGCTCCGGATAATCCCCAGCGGATTGCGAATCTCGTGAGATACTCCCGCTATCATCTCTCCCAGCGCCGCCAACCGCTCAGCCTGGTGCAACTGCTGTTCCAGCCGGTTTCGTTCCTTGGCTCTGGCCGCGATGATCTTCTCTGCACGCTTGGCAATAATGAGAATCGTAACAAAAAGAATCCCCACAAACACGAGGAAACTCACCACAACGATCCACTGGAACCTGTGTATGATTTCATAGTCCCCGGTAACGTCCTGAGTGATCTCGAACACACCGAGAATCTTCCCTTTCTTCCAGCTCATGGGCCGTTCCTCCCACATGGGAAGATATGTCTTGAGCTGCCGGGTGCCTCCCTTCCACGAAAGGCCGAGAAAGGTCTTCTCCTCCGCCGTCAACTGCGATACGGACTCCTGTCTCAGCGCACGCTGAAACGCTTCTCCCAGATCGCCCCGGCTACCGATTCTCTCCCTGTCCGTGCTGTAGGTCAGGATCTGTTCCGGGTCATAAATGTTCACCTGCTTGACGGAAAAACCGTGAATGGTGTTCCGAACGACGCGGTCGAGCCGTTCGTACTGGGTTTCGCGGCTGAGCCTGATTTCCCCCTCCGTGATCAGGGTGGGGAGAGTGAACTGGAAGAAAACCTGGTGGTTGAGATTCTCCGCCACCAGCAGTACGTACTGTTCGCTTTTCTGGAGCAGGATGGCCTTGGCCCTTTGGGAGATGAAGCCCGAGATGAGCACGGTGGAGACGAGAATCACCATGAGGCTCGACAAGGCGAGATACTTGACCAGCTGGAAAGGCTTGATGGCTTCCAGTGTTTCTCGTTTTGCGGTGAGCACCTTCATGGTCTTCCGTCCGTCAGGTTCCACACCGGAGGCTGCCTCGAAGGGGCGGGGAGGAGCGTTCATCGGGTCTTTACTCCTCCCCTGCCCTTCTCCAGCATCGCTCTTCTCTGCGCAAGAAGCAGGCGCCACTTCCCTTCCCATCCTCTGGCCGTGGGGCTGTAAAAAACTGTACCTTCCACAGGTTCAGGCAGGTAGGTGTCGGGCACCCACCCTTCGGGGTCGTCATGGGGATACCGATAATCCCGCCCGTATCCGAGCTTCTTGAGCAACCCCGTGGGAGCGTTCCTGATGTGCATGGGGACTCCGAGACTGCCGGTCTTCCCGGCTGTCTCCCTGGCCTGATCGAAGGCGGTATACACGCTGTTGCTCTTCGGAGCCAGCGCGAGGTAAACCACGGTCTGCGCCAGGGCCAGTTCCCCTTCGGGACTGCCAAGGAATTGGAATGTCTGGAGTGCGCTCACGGCGTGCGTGAGTGCGAAGGGATCCGCAAGTCCAACGTCTTCGGAGGCGATCCGGATCAGCCGGCGGGCCAGGTACAGAGGATCCTCGCCTGCCTCGATCATGCGGGCAAGCCAGTAGAGACCCGCGTCCGGATCGCTGCCCCGGATGCTCTTGTGCAGCGCGGAGATGAGATTATAATGCTCCTCCCCCCCCTTGTCGTAATGAACCGCCCTGCGCTGCAGCGCTTCCTGCACGGCATCGAGGTCTACTCGGCGGTTGCCTTGACTGTCGGGAGGCGTAGAGAGCACGGCGAGCTCCAGCGCATTGAGAACCACCCTCGCATCCCCGCCCGACGCGGAAAAGAGGAACTGCTCGGCATCTTCCGTCAGCGACGCGGAGGTGCCGCCCAGCCCTTTTTCTTTGTCGGAGAGCGCGTTTTGCACGATTCGTCTCAGGTCGTCGCAGCTGAGCGGTTCCAGGACAACCACGCGCGTTCTGGACAACAGAGGCCTGATGACCTCGAATGAAGGATTCTCCGTGGTGGCTCCCAGCAGCAGAATCGCCCCGCTTTCCACGTGTGGGAGCAGAGTATCCTGCTGTGCCTTGTTCAGGCGATGGATCTCGTCCATGAAAAGCCATGTCCGGACCCGGTTTCGTGCCCAGACATCCATCGCCTCGGACACTGCGGACCGGATCTCACGGCTTCCGGCCATGACCGCCGACAGGTGAATGAGATGCGTCCGGGTGTGACCGGCGATGATCCTGGCCAGAGTCGTCTTGCCGCTGCCTGGCGGACCCCACAAGATCAGGGACTGCAGCTGTCCTGTGCGCAGCAGCCGATCGAGTATGCGGCCTTTCCCCAGCAGGTGGGTCTGCCCGACGAATTCATCAAGCGTCCGAGGCCTCATTCTCTCCGCCAGGGGCGAAGGCGTGCCTTCCGCGCGCGCAGATGATTTATCGAATAGTTTAAGCTGCTGCATCGACCGGTGCCCCCCTGCGCCCTCGACTGCCCCTGTTAAATCCGTGAACTTTCCCCGTAGCTTTCCTATTATACATGATCAGGCAAGAATAGGCTTCCCAAATGATATCCGATTCTTAAGGAGAGGTAATCGATTCACCCAGGTATGCCGTGCGAACTCTCCTGTCGGAGAGCAGCGTGGCGCCGGTCCCGTCGAGAATGACTCGCCCTGTTTCGAGCACGTAGGCGTGGTGAGCGACATTCAGTGCAGCCATGGCATTCTGCTCCACCAGTAGCACGGTTGCCCCCTGGCGATTGATCGAGCAGATGGCCTGGAAGACTTCGTCGACCATGAGGGGAGCCAGACCGAGGGAGGGTTCATCGAGCAGGAGGAGCCTGGGCCTGCCCATCAGCGCCCTTCCCAGTGCAAGCATCTGCTGTTCGCCGCCGCTCA
>JABUEY010000077.1 GCA_013314815.1 Syntrophobacteraceae bacterium | reverse complement strand
TCGGCACCGCGGTCCTTTTCTACCTGCTTGGAGCTCCCCTTCTTGCCGCCCTCGAAGTCATCATTTATGCGGGAGCCATCATGGTCCTGTTTCTTTTTATCATCATGACCATGGGACCGGGCGTGTCTGAACCCCTGAGGTTGAGGGTCAGGCAGTGGGTGTTTCCGTCCGTGCTGGGATTCTTCTGCGTGGGTTCCGCCGGCCTGCTGGTATTCAGGGTGCGTGAGAGCGGAGACGGGATGCCCGTTGCCATGGCTTCGCCCGCGGTGTTCGGGCGATTTTTGTTCGAACGCTACTGGTTTGCCGTGGAGATCGTATCTCTGCTGCTCTTCGTCGCCCTGGTGGGTGCACTCTATCTCGGGAAAAAGGAAGATTCCGCAGCGGTTGAAATACAGAAGGATAAGCCATGACAGTATCCCATGGTGAAGTGATCATGCTCGGCGCGGTGCTTTTCTTCATGGGTGCCGTGTGCGCCGTGTCCCGGCGCAACCTCATCATGATCCTCATAGGAGTCGAGGTCATGCTCAACGCAGCCGGGATTGCCCTGACAGGCGCTTCGCTGTACTGGAACGCGCTGGACGGGCAGGCGTTCGTCCTGTTCATCATGGCGTTCGCCGCTGCGGAAGTCGCCGTGGGACTGGCGCTCATCGTCTACTCCCAGCGCCGCACGAGTTCCGTCAACGCGGACACCTATAACCTGATGAAAGGGTAGAAATGAGGACCATCCTGTTTCTGCTCGTCTTTCTGCCTCTCGCCGGGGCTCTCTTCCATATCCTCGCCGGCCGGCATGTTTCCAGGCGTGTGGTGGAGATCGTCGCGTGTTCGAGTGTGGCCGGTTCCTTTTTCATGGCCCTTTCCGCCTTGCTGGCATTGAAGCAGGGACCGCTGCGGGTGATCTTTCTTCGATGGTTCGAGGCGGGGGATTTCCATGCTGCGATGGATGTCTACTACGATCCTCTGTCTGCGGTGATGGCCCTGATGGTGACCTTTGTGTCGGCTCTTATTCATGTCTACTCGGTGGGCTACATGCGGGACGACGAGGACTACGCGCGTTTTTTCTTTTATCTCAATCTATTTGTCTTTTGCATGCTGGTCATCACCCTGGCGGACGACCTGGTCTTTCTGTTTCTTGGCTGGGAGGGGGTCGGGTTCTGTTCGTACGCGCTCATCGGTTTCTGGTATCGTGATGAGGCCAACGCAGCGGCGGGGCGAAAGGCGTTTCTGCTCACCCGCCTGGGGGACGTTGCTTTCGGAGTCGCCCTCGGGCTCGTTTTTGTCCTCTTCAACCGGCTGTCCATATCCCACGTCACCACTCATGCCACGGAACTGACCGCGGCTTCGGCCACAGTCCTGGGGCTCCTGCTTCTCTGGGCAGCGGTCGGCAAATCGGCGCAGCTCCCCCTGGTGGTCTGGCTTCCCGACGCTATGGCCGGACCGACCCCCGTATCGGCTCTCATCCATGCCGCCACCATGGTGACGGCTGGAGTGTACCTGCTGATGCGGCTCTTTCCCGTCGTGCTCATGTCTGAGGCGGCCCTGTCGGCCATAGCGGTGGTGGGGGTGCTGAGCGCCTTTTATGCGGCGTGCGCGGCGCTCGCCCAGAAGGATATCAAGCGGGTTTTGGCCTACTCCACCATCAGCCAGCTGGGATACATGTTTCTCGCCGTCGGTGCGGGCGATGTGATCGGCTCCATGTCCTTTCTTCTTTCCCACGCCTTCTACAAGGCACTGCTGTTCCTGGCGGCCGGGTGCGTTATCCGTGCGCTGCATGAAGAACACGACATCTTCCGCATGGGCGGACTTCGAGGCCGCCTGCCTGCCGTCTTCTTTTTGTTTCTGGCGGGGGTCCTGTCTCTTGGAGCCATTCCCGGTACAGGCGGGTTCATCAACAAGGACCGCATTCTTGTTGCGGTCTTCAGCCATCCGCACGGCGCATTCAAGATCCTGTGGCTTGCCGCCGTGGCCACTTCCTTCTTGACGACCCTCTATGCGTTCCGGCTGCTGTTCGTCGTATTCCTGGGAAGATCCGGGCAGTCCGTGGAACAGCAAGAAATTCATCCAATACCGGCGGTCATGACCCGGACCTTGTGGCCTCTCGCGTTCCTGGCCCTGTTTGCCGGTTTCATGAACCTACCCGCCGTGTGGGGAGGAGAGGAATGGCTTGCCGGATTTCTTGGCGGTGTTCCGGGAACGGTGCCTCACCTGCATATATCGCCGGGCATCGAATGGTTTGTCGCGATGAGCGACGGCGTGGTGGCCCTGGCCGCCGCGGCCCTGGCCTTCGTGCTCTATGGACCCGTCGAATCCACCCGGTGGCGTGCGGTCTTCATTCCCGCACAGACCGTCCGGGACTTCTTCCTGTCCGGATTCTACCTGGACCGCCTGTACCAGGCGGTTCTTGCAAGACCTTACATGGAACTGGCCAGGATACTCTGGCTCAAGGTGGATGAAGGAGCCTTGGATGGATGCATTGCGGCATCGAGCAGGACCTTTCCCCTGCTCGGATCGGTCCTTCGTCTCTGGACTACAGGCAGGATTTCGACTTATCTTCTCGGGCTGCTCGTAGGACTGACCGTCATGCTCGGGCTGCTCGTCATCCGTTTCTACGCCGGATAACCGGCCGCGGAGACACTACCAGGGGATACGATCATCATGAGAAGGCGTTTGTGAAATGATCCCTGCCAACCTGCTTTCCCTTATCATCTTCCTGCCGTTGCTCGGAGGACTGGTTGTGCTGGCCTTCCGGCGCCATCCGAATCCATGCCGCTGGATCAGCCTTGGAACGGCATCGATGGATCTATTCCTGATTCTTTCCGTGTACCTGCTGGAAATACGTGTGCATCAGGCCGGAGACTGGCTGATTGTCGAGGACACCTCGTGGATCGAGACCCTGGGCATCCGCTACAGCCTGGGCCTGGATGGCATAAGCCTGCTCCTGATCATGCTCACCTCCTTTCTCGGGATCATCGTCATCCTGGTTTCCTGGACCCAGGTGACCAGCCGGGTGGCTCTGTTCCACTTCTTTCTGCTCTCTATGCAGACGGGGGTGCTCGGAGTCTTCCTGGCCACCGATCTCTTTCTCTTTTACCTTTTCTGGGAGCTGCAGGTCGTCCCGATGTTTTTCATTATCGGCATCTGGGGCCATGAAAAACGCATACACGCGGCCGTGAAGTTTGTCCTTTTCAGCATCACCGGCAGCCTGCTCATGCTTGCCGCCCTGATCGGGATAGTCGTTGTCCACGGATCCCAGACGGGCCATTACAGCTTCTCGCTGTTCGACCTGGTGGGAACGTCTTTGAGCAGCAACCTGGAGAACTGGTTCTTTGCGGCCTTTCTGCTTGCCTTCGCGGTCAAGACGCCTCTTTTCCCCGTCCACACCTGGCTGCCCGACGCGCATACGGAGGCTCCCACGGCGGGAAGCGTCATACTGGCAGGCCTGCTCCTCAAAACAGGCACCTATGCGATCCTGCGCTTTGCCTTTCCCCTGTTCCCCTCGGCCGCCGGGGTGGCGGTGCCGGTCCTGATGGTCCTGGGTCTTAGCGGCGTCTTCTATGCTTCGTGGATCGCCCTGGCACAGAAGGACATGAAGCGGCTGGTGGCGTATTCGAGCATCGGGCACATGGGATTGATCATTGTCGGGGTGGCTGCGTGGAACGCCATGACCCTGTCCGGGTCCGTTCTCCAGATGATCAACCACGGCCTGACAACGTCCGCTCTTTTTATTCTTGTGGGCATGCTGGATGAACGGGTGAATTCGAGGCAGCTGTCGGACTACGGCGGCATTTGGAGGAAGATGCCCGTTTTCAGCGGATTCTTTCTGCTGTTCTGCATGTCCTCGCTCGGTCTGCCGGGCCTCAACAATTTCGTGGGGGAAATCCTGATCCTGCTCGGTACTTTCAAGGTGCAACCTGCGGCGGCGGTCATCGGGTTCATGGGAATGGTGCTCGTTCTGATCTACGTTCTGAGGCTTATCCAGGATGCCTTTTTCGGGGAGCCGCGCACCGACTGGAATGTCAGGGATATCACGGGCCGCGAGGCGCTCATCCTGGTTCCGTTCGCCCTGCTCGTGATTCTGATCGGCCTGTATCCGCACCCGTTCCTCGATCTTGTGGACGGCCCCGTGCGGAACCTTGTACTCGAAACTGGCACGGCAATGAATACCGGGGCCATGTAGGTCCGGTGTGCAAGGAGAATCGATGATGGATTCGGGATGGCTTGTCATTTTGCCCCACATCTCCCTGGCTGCGGGCGGAATTCTGATATTTTGTGCAGGTGCGTTCATGCGGCGCAGGGCATCCGATATCATTCCAGTTCTCGCCTTCGCCTCCGCCGCCTGTGCCGGGGTGAGTTCCGCATGGATCGATCCCGGCGGTCCCGGTTTTCTCGGAATGCTGGACAGCGGCGGATTCAGCCGATTCTTTGCCGTGATCTTCTCCCTCATTACCCTGATGACCCTCGTTTTTTCTCATCATTACGCCAGAGATCGAGGTTTCGCCGGTGACGAGTTCTACGGAGTGCTGCTCTTTGCCGCCCTGGGCATGATCCTGGTGGCCGGCGCATCCCACTGGCTCATCTTTTTCCTCGGCCTGGAACTGCTGTCCCTGTCACTTTATGTCCTCATCGCCGCCCGAAAGAACGACCCGGCCTCAAATGAGGCCGCTCTGAAATACTTCGTCATGGGTTCCGTGGCAGGCGGTTTTCTGACCTTCGGAATCGCCGTTCTGTACGCTGTTACGGGAAGGATGGACATTTCCGCAGGTCTCGGTTCGACCATGACCGCGGACAACCGGGCGGGACTGCTGTTGGGTTTGAGCCTCGTGATGGTGGGGATCGGGTTCAAGATATCCCTGGTTCCCTTCCATCTCTGGACTCCCGACGTGTACCAGGGGGCTCCAGCTCCCGTCACCGCCTTTCTGTCAACCGGTTCCAAGGTGGCCGTCTTCGCGGCTCTGCTGCGCTTCAGCCTGTGTTCTCACGAGGCCGTATGGGCTTACATGGCCCCGCTGTTCTGGGGCCTTGCGGCCCTCACGATGATCGTCGGCAACGTCACGGCTCTGGCCCAGACACATCTCAAGCGCCTGCTGGCCTATTCATCCATTGCCCAGATGGGCTATGTTCTCATGGCGCTCCTGGCCGTAAAGCACGGGGGAGCCTCCGCGGTGGTCTTCTACCTTGCCGTCTATGCGCTGATGGACCTGGGGGCCTTTGGCGCAGTAGCCGTATTGTCCGGAGAAGACCGGGAAAGAGACGATCTGGAAGACTACAGGGGAATGGGCTATGTCCATCCTTGGAGAGCCGGGCTCCTGGCGGTCTGCCTCTTTTCCCTTGCCGGGCTGCCTCCCACCGCGGGTTTCATCGGGAAGTTCGTCCTGTTCCATGCTGCCATCCAGGCCGGCTATGTGGCTCTTGCACTGGTGGGTATACTGGCGGCCATTGTTTCCGTATACTACTACCTGCGGGTGATGGGGATCCTGTACATGCGCACGGGAGAATGCGGAATCGTTCCTCGAACCGGCATCCTCGGCGATGGGGCCGGTATGATGATCCTTGCCCTCCTCCTGCTTCTTGGCATTGTCCCGTCTCCGCTCCTGACCGCCATTTCGAACATCGTCTCATCGCTGTCCCACTGATTGCCTGGTAGACGCCAGAGAAGGAGGAGAATCGTGACCGGGAAGAACCGGGCCATAGGGGTTGACCTGGGGGGTACGAAAACGGCCGTTGCACTCGTCGACGATCACGGGCGCGTGCTCCGCCGGCTCCATTATCCCACGGATGTCGACGGAGGCCCCCCGGCCATAATCGGTCGAATCGCCGAAGCGGTGGAAGAACTGCGGCGGGATGCCGATTCGACGTCTTTGGGCATGGGAGTGGGAGTGGCAGGACAGATCGAACGGGGGACCGGGTTGGTGAAGTTCGGCCCGAACCTCGGCTGGAGAAATGTGCCCCTGGCCGCGGAACTCTCTTCGGCTTCCGGCCTGCAGGTTCGAGTCACCAACGACGTGCGCGCGGCTGCTCTTGGAGAATGGTTGTTTGGCGCGGGCAGAGGCGGCACCGATCTTGTGTGCGTGTTTGTGGGGACCGGGATAGGCGGGGGAATTATCGCCGACGGCCGCTTGCTCGAGGGATGTTCCAACACGGCGGGTGAAGTGGGGCACATGACGGTTCAGATCGAAGGGCCCTTGTGCACCTGTGGGAAGAAGGGGTGCCTGGAAGCCCTGGCTGGCGGATGGGCGATAGCGGAGCGTGCCCGGCAGGCAGTCCGGGAAAACCCGAAAGTGGGGGCGATGCTCCTTGAAGCCGTCGAAGGAGTGCCGGAGAATATTACGGCCAAGACCGTCTCTCATGCCTTCCGCGCCGGGGATCCCCTGTCGGAACGGCTGATCGGGGATGCCGCCGAGGCCCTGGTCGCCGGAGTAGTCAGTCTTGTGAACGCCTTCAACCCCTGCATGGTTATTCTTGGAGGGGGAGTGATAGAAGGCATACCCCGGTTGTTCGAACGGGTGAGGGTGGAAGTGCCCCGGACGGCACTGCGTGCCGCGTCGGAATCCCTCAAGATTGTCAGGTCCGAACTGGGAGGAGAAGCCGGGGTGACGGGCGCCGCCGCCCTTGCAATGAAGAGCTCGCAGGGATCGTGAGGATGCCGCCGGCTTCATCGCTTTGTCTTGAAAGAATGATCCGCAGAGAATATCATGCAATAGTTCGTTTCTTCGTAAGGTTGCGGGAACATGGATCGGTAGGCTGTGTGTTTTGAATTGAAAAGGAGCCGTGATGAAGGAAGGTCTGGCCGGTATGGATCAAGCCTTTTCGCAAAGACATCTTGACGCTGTTCGTCAACGCATCGCAAGCATCGACAGGGCTGATTTCTGCCGGCGCCTCTGGCGCAGGGACTGGACGCTGTGGAAGGAGGATGACGAGAATCGGAAGTCGATCCTCGATGCCCTCGGCTGGCTCGATCTCCCGGACAAAATGTCCGGAAAACTGGATGAACTGGTGGAATTTACCTCCCGTGCGAAGGCTGCTGGATTTCGACATGTCGTTCACATGGGGATGGGCGGCAGCAGCCTGGCACCCCTTGCCTTCCAGAAGATGTTCGAACCGGGGGAGAACGGGCTGCCAATGACGGTCCTGGACACCACGGATCCGGCCACCATTCTCGATATCGAACGAAGCGTACCTCTTGCGCGGACTCTTTTCATCGAAGCAAGCAAATCCGGCACGACGGTCGAAAGCAGGTCGTTCGGTGAATACTTTTATCACAAGGTGAAGGAAATCAAGGGGGAGGAAGCCGGCGACAACTTTGCGGTCATTACCGATCCGGGAAGCATGCTCGATGCCCTGGCCCGGGAGCGTCGATACCGTAGCGTTTTCCTCAATTTTCATGATATTGGAGGCCGTTATTCCGCCTTGTCCTACTTCGGGCTGGTGCCTGCAGCACTCATGGGCATCGATGTTCGGGAAATCATGGCCGGAGCTTCAAACATGATGAAGCTTTGCGGGCCCGACACGGCCGCGGGGGAGAATCCAGGGGTGATTCTGGGAGCCATGTTGGGAGAAATGGCCCTGCAGGGAAGGAACAAGCTCACGTTCCTCGGCCCGGGTTGCCTGACGACCCTGGGCATGTGGCTTGAACAGCTCATTGCGGAGAGCACCGGCAAGGAAGGGAAGGGGATCGTGCCCGTGCCGGGTGAGCCCGTCGGCCTTCCGGAAGTATACGGAGAAGACAGGTTTTTCGTACGGTTTCACCTGGAGACCGAACCGGATGAATTCCTCGATCGGCACGTGGAGGGCCTGGAAGAGGCTGGGCATCCAGTCGTAACCATCGGGATGAAGAACCGTATGGACATCGGGCGGGAGTTCTACAGGTGGGAAATCGCCACGGCGACGGCGGGAGCCGTACTGAGGATCAATCCGTTCGACCAGCCCAACGTGCAGGAGAGCAAGGATTTCACCCATCGGCTGCTGAAGCAGGTGAGGGAGGAAGGAAGACTGGTCGAGGGCAGGATGGACATGGTGGAAGGGCCTGTGCGGATGTACACGGCAGGTGGGGCGACGACCGTTTCGCAGGCGGTGTCCCTTTTCCTGGGCCAGGCAAGAGAAGGCGATCACCTGGTCATCCTGGCCTATCTCACGGAGAACAGCCGGGTGGTGGACGGTCTGCAGGCCGTGCGCGTGAGGTTGAGAGACAGGCTGCACATGGCCACGACACTGGAATTCGGACCGCGTTACCTGCATTCGACGGGTCAGCTTCACAAGGGCGGCACCGATACGGGGCTTTTTCTGCTGCTTACCTGCGATGACGCCGAAGACATGGACATCCCCGGCCAGCCCTACACCTTCGGGTCGCTTCGCCGTGCACAGGCGCTGGGCGATTTCGAGGTGCTGCGCAGGCACAGGCGCCGGGTGCTTCGAATTCACCTCGACGGCGACGCGGGAGCGGGATTGGAAGTCCTACGGAAAGTCATCGAGAACCTGCCCGCATAGACAAGGATTCGAGGGAAAGATGAGGAGACTTTCCGCTTCCATTTTATCCGCCGATTTCGGACGGCTCGAGGAAGAGGTCAAGGCTGTCCAATCAGCAGGAACGGACTGGATTCACGTGGATGTCATGGATGGACATTTTGTCCCGAACATAACCATCGGGCCCGATGTGGTCAGGGCCATCCGCAAAGCGACGAACCTGCCCCTGGACGTGCACCTGATGATCGAGAAACCCGAACGGTACCTGCACGCATTCGTCGAAGCGGGAGCCGACTGGCTGGGTGTACATGTGGAGGCATGCCCTCATCTGCATCGAACGCTGCAGCATATCCGGGAACTGGGGGCCCGGCCCGTGGTGACATTGAACCCGGCGACCCCCCTCTGCAGCATAGAACACATCCTGGCCGAAACGGATATGGTTCTGCTGATGACCGTGAATCCCGGGTTCGGCGGCCAGAAGTTCATTGCTTCCACTTTGCCCAAGATCCGCGCCTGCCGACGAATGATCGACGAACAGCAACGGCCTGTGCTGCTGGAAGTGGATGGAGGAGTGAACGCGGAAACGGTAGGCGAACTGGCTCTTGCGGGAGTGGACGTATTCGTTGCAGGGTCCGCCGTTTTCAACGCAGGAGATTACTCCGGCAATATCCAGGCGCTGAAGCGTGGAATGCAAAGCTGAACCTGGTGGATGCGGAACTGCTTGTCCAGGCGTTGCGATGCCGGGCAGATCCGCGGGAAGGGGTTCTTGTTTATGGCAGTGGCGAGGGAATGCGCCTTGGATCTCCTGGAGGAATGCTACAGCTCCCGGGAATTGTGGGAAGTGATTTTGACCGCCATCAAGCAGGTCATCCTCGTTTCGGACCTGGAAGGGCGCATTATTCTGGCCAGTCCGACGGCACGGCAGATGCTGGGTTTCGACCCGGAGGAGTTGGTGGGCCAGACCTTGTGCCGGCTGTTCATATCGGAAGACCTCGTATGCCTCTACCCCAACATCCTCTACCTGGCCAGGAAGAACCAGACGTTCGAGGGCGAGGTTCCCGTGGTCCACAGGGATGGAACGCACTCCACCTGCTACATGGTCGTGCAGCCGCGCCTGGCCGCCCAGCCGGAGGACAGCCGGCTCGTGATGTGCATCCAGGATATCGAAGAACAGAGGCGACTCGAGAGAGCCCAGGCTCGAGACCACTACCAGGATCTCGTCAAGATTGCAGGCGGTATCGCTCACGAAATCAGGAACCCGCTGGTGGGAGTGGGTGGATTTCTGAACCGTTTGTTCAGATCGTGTGAACAGGCCGAGGAACTCCAGCGCTATTACGATCTTGCCGTAGACAATCTCAGGAGGATCGAAAGCCTCATCAGGAAAGTGGAATATTTCGTCCGGCTTCCCAGGCCATACGTTCAGGAGGTGCACGTGGGACAGGCGGTGGGAGAGGTGCTGGATTCCTACCTGGATGAAATGACAGAGAGGAGCATCGATGTCCACATGGATATCGAGGAGTTCACTCTGAGCGTGGACAAAGATCTTTTTGCGAGGTCGCTGTCGATCCTCATCGAAAATGCCATGGATTCCCTGAACGGCGGCGGAAGAATCGAAATACGGGCCAATGCGGAAGGAGAGCGCCGAATCATTCGTGTGACGGACAACGGGAGAGGAATCGCCGCCGAAGATCTTCCCTATATCTTCAACCCGTTTTTCAGCACACGGCCGGGGCGGGTCGGAATCGACCTGGCGCTGGTCAAGCGCATCGCGGAGACTCACGGCGGATGCGCGGGGGTCCATTCGGAGCACGGCCGGGGAAGCGTATTTTTCATGAATTTCCCTTCCCATTGGGGCGATCCCATGAGAAGGGTGCGGCTCGAAAACGACCGGGCGGAAGCGTCGCCCCGTCCGCACGGCAACTGATCTCGGCTCTCTACTGAATGGGCCTGATCTCTCTATAGCCCAGCCCGAACCGCCAGCCGGTGAATGGTGATGTCTTGAAGATCACTCTTCGTTTTCCGTTCAGATCGTATTCAACCATTCCCTCTTTGTCCGCAAGCATCACGGCTACCGCTTCCTTCAGGGTTTCGCTGCCCTGTTGAGCGGGATAGGTGAAGATCTGGTCCGCTTTCCAGCTGAGAGCCGTAAGCCCATCCTCGTTCAGGGCGAAAAAGACCATGTTGGGAGGCAGAGCGAGTTCCTCCTTGAGAATCCTGCTGAGCTCTTCAAGGTGAATGGCTGCGGCAAGGACTCCTACGATCCTCCTTCCCCTCTTCACGGGGACCGCCGCCACGACGCTCTTCAAACCCGTCGAACGGCTGACAACCAGTTCTCCCAGGGCCGCTTCGCCCGACAAGGCTTTCTGGAAATAAGCACGATCCCTGATGTTGTAAGGAACCATGCCCCTGCCGGCCACATAATAGGCACCGTGAGGCCATGCGAACAATACCGTGGCGGGCACACTCCGCTTTTCCAAAGCGGACAGCAGGGTACTCATTCTGTTCCATTCCCCTGACTGCACTTCCCGGGTCATTGCCAGGATCTCGAGTCCGTCGAGAACACTCTTGAGGTGTTGGTTGGCCAGGGCGATCAGGGCGGACAGAGTGACACCGCTGTCGGCCATGTTCATTCCGGTTTCGACAGGTGCATTCGTGAGTCCGGTCTTGACGGCACTTGCCGCAGGCTGAAGCCCGGAACAGAGAAAACATACCAACAGGGCCAGGGTGATTCGAACTGCCTGGTTCTTCATGGTTTTCCTCCCTTTCCAAAAAGGCCGGATGCTGTATGGCAGTCAGATCATATGTGGTTATGAGGAATTGTCAAGACATCCCTGAAGCCCACAAATACTCCGGAAGCGATCTTGCACCGCATGAAGGAAGTGTTCTTTGCCTGCTGCGGGGTGCCTGCTGTTTCCTGTGGTCCTGCAGGGAAGGGAATGCATGGGAGTTGTGAAAGAATCCTTGTGAAGAATCATGAACGCTCGTCGAGCGTTTCTCGAACCTTGACGGCCAGGTCCTTTATGGAAAAGGGCTTCTGGATGAAGTGCACTCCCCTGTCCAGCACCCCCTGGTGAACGATGACGTTGGATGTGTAGCCGGACATGAAAAGGCATTTCATTTCGGGCCTGACCACCCGGCACCCGGCGGCCAGGTTCCGGCCGTTCATCTCGGGCATGATCACGTCGGTGATGAGCAGATGGATTTGTCCGGCATGTTCTTCTGTCAGCCTCAAGGCCCCGCCAGGCGTTCTTGCGGTCAGCACCGTGTAGCGAAGCCTTTCCAGCATCATCCGTGTCATCTCGAGAATCGATTCGTCGTCTTCGACGACCAGCACCGTTTCACCGCCGCCAAGGGGCATTTCTTCATTGCCGGCGACCCGGGTCTGCCTGCCCCCCTCCTCCCACCGGGGCAGGTAGATTCTGAAGGTCGACCCTTTTCCCGGTTCGCTGTAAACATGGATGAATCCGCCATTCTGGCTGACGATTCCATGGACTGTCGATAAGCCAAGGCCGGTACCCCGCCCCACATCCTTGGTGGTGAAAAAGGGATCAAAAATCCGGTCCATGGTGGGCCTGTTCATTCCGCACCCGTCGTCGCTTACCGCCAGCAATACATAGTGCCCCGGTACAAATTCCGCGTGGTCTCCACAGCAGGCTTCGTCGAAGACCACCTTGTCCGTCTCGATGGTGACCTTTCCGACCCCGTGAATGGCGTCCCGGGCGTTGACGCAGAGATTGGCCAGGATTTGGTCCACCTGGGACGGATCGATCCTTACCGGCCACAGATCTGTTCCGGGCAGCCAGGCAAGGTCGATGTCCTCCCCGATGAGCCGCTGGATCATTTTGAGCATACCTTCCACCGCGTCGTTCAGGTCAAGCACCACTGGAGCGATGATCTGCTTGCGTGCAAAGGCCAGAAGCTGTCGCGTGATGTCCGCGGAACGCTTTGCAGCCTTGAGGATTTGATCGAGGTTCTTGTGTGCGGGATGATCCGGTTCCACCTTATCCAGGGCCAAATCCACGTGGCCGATGATGACGCCGAGCATGTTGTTGAAATCGTGGGCGACTCCACCCGCCAGTCGGCCCACCGATTCGAGCCTCTGAGCCTGGTTCAGCTGCGCCTGCAGCTTTTCCCGTTCCTCTTCGGCCCGCTTCCGGTCGGTGATGTTTTCGAACAACCAGACGGATCCCTCCATGGGACGAGCAGGGTTGAGTGCCTTTCCGAGCACCCTCGCCGCAAAGACGGTGCCGTCGGTGCACGGGATTCCAGTTTCAAATTCGAACCATCCCCCACTGCTCAATGCCGTGTAGGCCTTACGCCCCATGTCTTCATAGACTTCGTTCGACGGGTAAAGGATTCGGGTACTGGATCCCAGGATCTCGTCCAGGGTGAGGCAAAGCATCTCGGCAAGCCTCGAGTTCACGAACTCGAAGACGCGGTTGCGCACCAGCGCAATCCCCACCACGCTGTTGTCCAGGATCAGGGACTGAATATTGTTGACCCGCCTCAGTTCCTCCTCGTTGCGTTTGCGGTCGGTGATATCCGTGGCGATCTCCAGCCGCACCAGCCGCCCGTCGCTCCAGCGAATGGCCTGGTCCCGGCAGTCGAACCACCTTCCCGTTTTCGTGTTCCGGAATTCCCAACGACAGGTTCCGGCGGGAACACCCCGGGCATCCACCAGCCGATCGTTGGTGCAGAAGGAACACGGACCCTCCTCTCCCTCCTGGAGGACCTCGTGGCACTTCTTCCCCGGCGCGAAATCCGGGAAAAGGTCGCGGCCGTATTTGTTGAGGAACAGGAGCTCGTGGGTCTTCATGTCCGACACGTAGACCAGCGCGTCCATGCTGTCCATGACGCCCTCAAGCCATAAAGGTAACTGATCCGTAATGTCGATCATTATCAGATCTCCGGGATTCAGTTTTAAAACGAGCGGGAAAAGAGCCAGGAAGAGGACTGAAGACAGAACAACCGCTTCCTTGAAGGCCAGCCGGCTGAAAGGTTGAAAGTTTTCCTGCCCTGAACCGTGTCGATTGCTGGTGAAGCCGTTCCTGGGATGCGGGTTTCGAACGATCGTCTGCCGAATTCTCCCCCCTTTAGAGGTCGGAAGGGTCGAACGTGTAGAGTCTAAAATGTTGAATGTACACTATCTCACAGGCAAGTTGGTTGTCAACTCTTGATCAAGTCTGCTTGAAGCGACAAGAGAGGTTTACATGGACTTTGGTTATGGACATGAAGTTCGAGGTGAAAATGATTTTAATCCGCCAACGGGAGTTGCGGCGGGGACAGCTCTCGATGCTATCTATGCAGGGTGTGCATTTGCGGGAGAATGTCTAGTGTTTCTTCTTGACGACGGCAAGGATCCCCAACGCCCTGATTTCAAGAGCGTTGACGACCTTCAGGCCGGCTTCCTCGAGAGCCTCGCGCAGGTCTTGACTCCGGAAGCGGTTTTCGGTGGGATGAAGCAGGATGTGTTTTGTTACGAAATTCTGATAGAGGGTCGGGTAGAGCTCCTCGATGAAGTACATTCCGCCCTTTTTCAGGACTCGAGCCAGTTCCGACAGGGCTTTGCGCCATTCCGGGACGTGATGCAGGACTCCGAACCCGAAAACCGCATCAAACGTCTCATCCGGGTGCGGCAGTTGCGCGGCGTCGCCGACGTACATGGGAATCCTGGATCTTTTTTCTGCTGAAAGATAACGGCCGGCCATTCGGATCATCCGGATGTCCAAATCCATGGTGCAAAGAAAGCCGGGCTGGAAGGCGTTGAGGAGGATTCCTGCCGCAGCCCCGCGGCCACAGCCGACTTCGAGCATCATGCCGCCGGGATCGAGAGGCATCGACCGTTTCATCCAGGAGATCTCGATCCTCTGTTCCATAACTCGGATCGGGTTGTTGACCGCGAGTCGCTCAGCCCAGTTGAGCTTCATCTCGATTCTCTCACGCCTTCGTCCCGAGATGAATGACGGCGATCCCGTCGGTCAGCCTTCGATAGGTAACCGAGGCAAAACCGATGGACTCGAGGATGCTCCTGAGTTCCTCCGGTCCGGGGAAAAGCCTGATGGATTCGGGAAGATAGGTGTAGGCATGCCGTGAACCGGCCAGGATCTTGCCGGCAACAGGCATGATGTGGAAGGAGTAGAAATCATACAGGGAACGGAACCAGGGCGTCACAGGCTCGGAGAACTCGAGGCACATCAGCCTGCCTCCCGGCTTCAGAACCCGGTGCATCTCCCGAAATCCGTGTTCCATGTGAGTCAGGTTGCGGATGCCGAATCCCACCATGGCCGCGTCGAAGCGGCAGTCAGTGAAGGAGATATGTTCGGCGTCCCCCTGGACATACTGGATCGTCTTTGCGTACGGAGAATTCAGGACCTTGGGTCTGCCACTTTCCATCATGGCCCGGTTGATGTCGTAGAGTACGATGGAACCCGACGGGCCTGTGTCTTCCGCGGCCATGAGAGCCAGGTCCGCAGTGCCCCCGCATACGTCGATGACCCTCTCCCCCTGGCGCAGACCCATCATCCGGACGGCAATTCGTTTCCAGATGTAGTGTGCGCCGAGGCTGAGGAGGGTGTTCATGAAGTCGTATCTGCACGCCACCGTGTTGAAATGGCGCCGAACCCACTCGACCTTCTCCCGTTCGGGAACCTTGAGAAATCCGAAGTCTGCCGTCTGAGACTGCGTGGAGGAATCTTCCATCTGTTCCTGCCGAGGGTATGCCGATGTTTCGGGCTGCATGGTGTTCCCTTTGAAGAATCGCCTCCGACGTCAGGGGAGGTGGCCGACGGCCGCTTCGGCCTCGATCTGCCGTTCGACCTTCCCCCTGCCGGTTCCGATACTCAGGCAGGTTTTACAACAAGGCCCGTCCTGATGCATCGAGTGCAGACTCTTATGCGGCGGACCGATCCGTCCTTGCCCACGTGGCGAACGGGCTGCAGATTCGGGTACCAGATCTTCTTCGATTTGTTGTTGGCGTGGCTCACATTGTGGCCGACATGCGGAGTCTTCCCGCAAAACTCACACTTCCTGCTCATGACCGAGATTTCCTTTCCCCTGGGGATGCTATGACTCTCAAAAAATATATTTAATTCCAGGCAGTTATCCTTGACAGGCTCTGCGGATTCAACAAAAGTATTCTTTTATCACAAACCGCTGGTAACGGCAATAGCATTTCCACTGCATGTTGCCGGGGCGATCGGATTCAGCAGAGGGCGGCCGGCGTCAGATGGCCCTGATGTAGCTTTTCAGCCGGGCCTTGTCTTTCCCGCTTATTCGACGATCCTGGTAATAGAAGCCATGAAACTCGGAAACGAACGCCTCGGCTCTCCTGCGGATTTCCTCGTTATCGACACCGACCAGGAATTCATCGAGTCCCTGGTGCGGTTGCCGTTTGTACCCGTGCCGCAGCAACTTTTCCTGGAATTCTGCAACGAGTCTTCTCTCGGGATCGCGGCGGTGGCTCCACACCAGATACCCGATAAACGCCGGCACGACAAGGATGAAAAGAAAGGCCAGGAATTTCAAGACATCATTTCGGTTGAAACCCGTGGCGAGGGCGGGGTTCTCGAAGGTGGCCCTCATGGCTCTGAATATAGCCATCTGGCGGTTCAGGTCGTAATGGATGACGATCCTGTCCCAGTAATAGTTGAAAATATCCGCCGCCAGCTTGATCTGGAGCAGGATGCTTTTTTCGTAGAGCAAAGCGGGATTGTCCGGCGCATAGGGAGTGGGATCGAACCTGGTCCATCCTTTACCGTCGATACAGGCTTCCACCCACACGTGGGCATGCTTGTGCAGGACCATGTAGTAGCCGCCGGCCCGGTTGTAGTAGCCGCCTTTGTAGCCTCCCACCAGGCGGGCGGGAATTCCGGCCGCCCTGAACATCACCGCAAGGGACGATGCAAAGAACTCACAGTTGCCGCGCTTGTATTTAAAAAGAAAGTCGTCGAGGGGTGTGCCGGATACGGGCAGGTTTTCCAGGGAATAGGAATATCCTCCATCCCTTATGAACCGGAAAACAGCGGATGCGGGATTGTCGGGATCCTCCTTCCGGATGGCCTCGACCAGGTCTGTGATGCGTTGTGAAAAGTCTTCGGGCAGTTGAATGTGTCTTTTCTCAAATGGGTCCTTTTCCACGGGCAGAGTCGTGAAGGTCGAGGCGACCCTGTATCTCATCCGGTGAAAAACGGGTTCTCGTAATACGTTGTCGGGCAGGTCCCGGGGCTTGCGGTCCATGAGGGTGATTCGGACAGGTCTGTCCAGGGCGAACAGGTACCTGTTTCCGTAGGGTTCGAGGTAGATGGTCTGAACGATTTCACCGTCGTTTGAAGACTCCGCCATCCGTCCGGGCTCACTCGAACTTCTCTTCCAGGATGTGCCGTCGAATTCTTCGAGCACAATTCCGCGCCAGTACAGGTGGTTTTCATCCAGTCTTTCCGTTTCCGCTCGAAAGATAACCCGGCTGTCTTCCTGAATTTCGGCCACGTCGCCCAGGGATACGATTTCGCTGAAGCCCGAAGATGAATAGACCGTTTGGTTCAGGAAGCCGAACAGGGGGAAATTGGTTCGGGGCAGGATAAGGAAGAAGATCATGGCGACGGGGATGGAGATTGTGCTGATGTACAGGGAATAGCGGGCGATCTGATTCACGGAATCCAGGCTGACGGTGAGTTCCGGGTCGTGGGAGAAGTAGGCGAGGAGAACGAGTGAAACGGTTGAAAACGCCAGCAGCAGGGAGAAGTACAACAGGAAGATGGCATTCAGGGTTATGAGTGTCGACCCGATGAGCAGGAAGGTGCACAGGAAGTAGATTTGCATGTAGTCGCGGGATTTTTTGTCTTCGAGCAGCTTGATGGCGACGAGAATCAGCAGGGATTCGACGATCGGTTCGACGAAGTGTTCGGAACTGATTCTGAAGACAGACGAGGCGAGCACGCCGACGGACAGGATGTTGAGGAGTCTGCGGGGTACGGGAACAAGGTTGATGAAGTCCGAATAGAGGGCAAGAGCGACCAGCAGGAGAAAAGTCAACGCATACGGCAGTGCGACGAAGGGAGCGACGGAGGCGCAGGCCGCGGCAGCGCAGAGAGTGGTGGTGATCTTAAGCAGAAACTTGATCTTGACCATAGAGAGCCAGCCTGGTTAGAAGCCTTTTCTTGTGCGCTCTGCTCACTCCCGGGTCGAATGTTTCGCCTCCGATGGCCAGTCCGACGGGAATGCGCGAGCGCACGAGTTTTATAATCGTGTACGTGGCACAGGACAAGGCCTGTTCGAGGTTCCGTCTGTCCATGCGGTCGAAATCGATCATGACGGTCTGTTGCTGAATGGACGACAGTTCCCTGGTCTTGAGGGTTCCCGCCTTTGCGGTAGATTTCCAGCTGATGTACCTCGGGTGGTCTCCGGGTACGTAATCCCTGATGGAGAGAAGATCCGAATCGTAGCCCGGAGAGTTGGACGGATTTTCACCTCGAAGCAGGGAGCGGAAATCATGGGGCTGGACAAGCTCGCACCTGGCGGGTTTCGGGAATACGATGAGCGGGAAGGACTCCTTGAGCAGGTTGAATCGGGTAAAGAAGTTGAAGGGAAAGGTGGACGAGATCCGGCAGTCTTTTATTTCGTGGAAGCCGCGTTGCGGAAAAGTCATGGTGATGAAGTTGGTCGCCGACGATTTTGCGCTGACAAAGGGAAAGAAGGTTTCGTAGTCT
>JABUEY010000243.1 GCA_013314815.1 Syntrophobacteraceae bacterium | reverse complement strand
GAAAGGCATTTCGGGAAGGCGTGGAGAGTAGAGAGATCCGAAGCCAGAACACCTGCCTGATCGTGAGGAAAGCCGGTACGAGGTCATGCCGCGATGTCCTCCAAGGATCAAGTGAAACAGGGTGCAATCCTTAGAGCTTATGGCTCTAGGGATTTTTTTTTGGAGAGTCCGGGCACCTTCGTTGCGACGAAGAACTCTCCCTCCTCAACGTTTCCACCAACCCCTTACCCACCCGGGATGGCTGCAAACATCCCGGGTGACCGCTTCAATCCGCACCGACCCGGGTTTGCCCGCAAACGTTCCGGGGAGAAGCTTTCATGAAAAAAAATACCGGGGTTCGGTGGTCTGCCGTGGGAGGTATCGCTCGGCAATTTCGAATCAAGAGATCACGAAGGATAAGGACAGCAGACAAAGGAGGGCACGATGCAGAAGATATGGTTTGTGCTGGCGCTGATGGTTCTGTTCAGCCTGGTTTCCACGGCCGGCAGCTTCGCTTCCCATGAAGGCGCGAAGCCTCCCAGGAAGGCTGTTCTGTTGGTGGCCTTCGGCACGAGCGTGCCCGAGGCGCAAAAGGCGTTCGATCAGATCGGAAAACAGGCGGGAAAAGCGTTCCCCGGAGTGGAAATCCGGTGGGCCTACACGTCGAGCATGATCAGGGCCAAGCTGGCCAGGCAGGGGAAGATCCTGGATTCGCCGGAAACGGCTCTGGCGAGGCTGATGGACGAAGGCTACACCCATGTTGCCGTCCTTTCTCTGCATGTGATCCCCGGCCTCGAATTCCATGATCTCTATACGAATGCCATGCTTTTCGGCAACATGTCCGGTGGATTCGAGAAGATCGTGGTGGCGCGGCCTCTCCTGGATTCCCGGTCCGACATGGAAAGGGTTGCAAAGGCCCTGCTGAAGCGAATACCGGCCGGCCGCAAGGCGGACGATGCGGTGCTGTTTATGGGGCATGGCAGCGAAAAGCACCCGGCGGACGCCATGTACGCGGCCATGAATTACGTTTTTCAAGGCATGTCCTCGAATGTCCACGTGGGCACGGTATCAGGATACCCTTCCCTCGACGATCTCCTTCCCGGGCTTCTCGATGCGAAAATCAAGAAGGCGTGGCTCATTCCCTTCATGACCGTGGCCGGAGACCACGCTCGAAACGATATGGCCGGTGATGATCCGGACAGCTGGAAATCCGTGCTTGCGAAGAAAGGCATACGCAGCGAAGCGGTCCTTACCGGAATGGCCGAATACCCGGAGATCGTGGAGATCTGGCTGGATCATCTGCGGGATGCCTTCGCCAGGCTGTAGCCGGTCCGTATGAGGCATGGCAACGGCAGCGTCTGCAGCCGGGTCAGAGGGAAGCGCCCGGCCTCGTGCCGCTGCAGGGGACTCCACACGAACACTTGCCGCAGACATCCGTGAGGGGAAGGTCCGCATGGTGGGCGTCGTTGCGGAGGCACTGTTCGTAGCAGGCGTGTCGATTGAAAGGGGTTGAGGCAAGGGCTCCGTACATGCACCGGACCACACAGGCCCGGCACTCACCCCCGGCCTTCTCTGTGCACCATTCCCTGTCGGGCCTCGCCGTGGCGGAAAGGGGCATGGATGTGACCAGGCTGCCGAGGCGGCCGCAGCAGCCGGATTCGGTGATGAGCAGGTGGTGAAGACCGAAGGTGCCCAGGCCCGCTATGTAGCCGACGTGTTTGTGGGACCAGGGGCTGATCAGCCTTTTTTCGTCGAAGTTGTGCGTGGCGGGTGTCGTTCCGGCTTCGTAACCTGCCCGGGCAATCCATGCGGCAAGGTGATCATTGACGGCATGGATGACACGGTTGGTCACCACGTAGGATTCGGCCCAGGTCCTGGCGGCGAAGACGCCCGCTTCTTCGTTCTGCTCTGCCAGTTCAGCCTTGAAGGGAAGAAAGAAGACGATCACCGACCTGGCCGAGGGCAGCAGGTCCCGCGGGAGGGCATGATCGGGTCCGACAGCCTGTTTCAGCCGGAGGAAGAGCGGGTCCGAAGCATCGGCCACGCCTGCCAGGGGCGCCCGCCAGTAGTCATGGGGCGGGTTCTCTTCCTTCCATCGGTTCAGAGCTGAGGCAACCTCATTGATCAGACGCTGCACGGCTTCGTGTGCCGCGTACACAGACTTTTCCTGCATTCACTTCTCCTTGACGCCAGAAAATCGGATCATCCGGAAAAAATCACAACATCCCTCCGACGAACCTCACGACGTAATTCCCGCAAAGGAGACCGTGTCGTATCGATTTATAACATTCGAGTTGGCGCGACGGCTATCCACCAGATGCCCAAGGGCGAGTTGGTTGATTGCCAAATCCAACCACCGGCAGGCGAGGAGAAGTCTGCAAGATGCTT
>JABUEY010000242.1 GCA_013314815.1 Syntrophobacteraceae bacterium | reverse complement strand
TAAAAGGGGGATCGGGCTGAAGGAATTGGCGAACTTGACCGCCGACAGAGAAAAGGCACCGGGGGCCACTGTACAGATTTCCTTTGAAGACAACAAGCTTGTGCAGCAGCTTGCCGGGGAAAGGAACAGCCATCTCAAGGTCATTGAAAAACAGCTGGACGTGCGGGTTCATCTGCGAGGCAACCAGTTTACCGTTTCGGGAGACCGTCCCCACGTGGAACTGGCCGGGGAGCTCCTGCGACAATTGTCGGAACTCATCCGCAGCGGATATCCGCTTTTCGGCAGCGACATCGTCTACGCACTGCGCATACTCAGTGAGAACATCCACCGCAACCTGAAGGACATCTTTCTCGACCATGTTTTCGTCGCTTCCAACAGGCGGGTGATCACTCCGAAAAGTGTCAAGCAAAAGGAGTACATCGAGGCCATAAGGAACTATGACATTGTTTTCGGCATAGGTCCGGCAGGAACGGGCAAGACCTACCTGGCCATGGCGATGGCCGTGTCGGCCATGACCAAGGAACAGGTTCGCAGGATTGTCCTGGTGCGCCCGGCGGTGGAGGCCGGGGAAAAGCTGGGTTTCCTGCCGGGAGACCTTGCCGAGAAGGTCAATCCTTACCTGCGGCCTCTTTACGACGCTCTGCACGATATGATGGACTTCGAGAGGGCGACCAATCTCCTGCAGAGGGGAGCCATCGAGGTGGCACCGCTGGCTTTCATGAGAGGCAGGACGCTCAACGACGCGTTTGTCATACTCGATGAGGCTCAGAACACCACAACCGAACAGATGAAAATGTTTCTGACCAGGCTGGGCATGGGTTCCAAGGCGGTCATCACGGGGGACATCACTCAGATAGATCTGCCCGAGAACAAACCTTCCGGCCTTATTGAAGCCATAGAACTCTTGAAAGGCATCAACGGGATTCGTCTTATCTTCTTTTCCAATCGCGATGTGGTGAGGCACCGTCTTGTTCAGGAGATTATCCAGGCCTACGAGCGGATGGAAGCCTCAAAGTCACAGGCAGCCAGGACTACTGCAGAAAAGTAGGAGCCATGGACAAGGAGAAGCGAGAAACGGAAAAGGTCAGGAGCCGGCCGAAGGCGTCCAGGGTAACCAGGTGGTTCGGATGCCGGGCCGAGGACATTTACTGCCGAAAGGTGCTGCTCCTTGTGGCGGTGAGTCTGGTCATATCCGCTCTTCTCACCCCTTCGTTCACTTCTGAAAGACCTCCAATGCGTCCCGGCGACGTGGCGGACAGGAATATTAAGGCAAAGCGGGATTTCCTGGTCGAGGATGAAGAAGCTACGGCAGGAAAGCGCAGGGAAGCTGTCAGTCAGGCTCCCGTCATTTTCGACCTGGACGAGAGCGTTGCGCGCAATGCCGTCGACAAGCTCGCCACCGCTTTTCAGGCCATGAGAAACCATCTCGATGAGGAAGGCAAGCCGTCCTCTCCCCTCGAACTTCCTGCAGACGAGACCTTCGGACTGCCTCCATTCGCCGGTTCACTCTCCTCCCTTGCCCTCACCGGCGGTGGCCAGAAGACCGTCCGCATGAAGAGAGACTTCGAGAACATCCTGGGTTTCCAGGTTTCGAACGAGATTTTCACGAGCCTGCTGGAGAGGCAGTTCAACCAGGAGCTGCAGAGCAAGGTGTCCCAGCTGCTCAGGTCCTTTTTCGACCAGGGGATCCTCTCCAACAAGAACTGGCTGACGGTCAACCGGGGGGAACCCCTTGTCCTGCGGAGGGCCGAATCCAACGACGAACACCTGCTTTCCCCTCCTTATTCGTTTCCAGATCTCGAGGAAGCACGCAAATATGCCGTCATGCAGGCACTGGAACAGGGAAGCGACATCAAGGAAATGATGGCCATCGCATCCCTCGTTTCCCAGTTTCTCCAGCCCAACCTGTCGTTCAACCTGGAAGAAACCGAGCGCCGGCGGGAGAAGGCTTATGCATCCGTCAAGCCTGTTTTTCTGAGAATCATGAAGAACGAAATGATTGTACGTGAGGGGCAGCGCATAGGCCCCGAGGAATTTCTGAAACTGAAGGCTCAGCAGCAGAGCAGTCCCGACCGGCACTGGATTCTGCTGTTCGCATCCATATTTCTTTTCAGCGGCCTGTGCATCTGCGTGGTCCTCCACGTCGCACGGCAGCATCTGCCGTCCTTCCGAATGGAATGGAGAGATCTTTATTTCCTGGGAATCCTCCTCCTGTTCCTGCTCATACTCGGGCGCTCGGCGGCCTGGGTAGGCGACCTGATCGGAGACAGCTCGGCGCACCTTTCCGCCAGAACACTCATCTATGCGGTTCCTTTGAGTGCCGGCGCGATGATAGCGGGAATCTTTTTCGGGGTTACCGTATCCCTCA
>JABUEY010000076.1 GCA_013314815.1 Syntrophobacteraceae bacterium | reverse complement strand
ATGGAGGTGCCCGCGTATGTTCAGGATCTGATGACGACAATACCCATCGAGATGGCCGGACTCCTGGGAAAGCGAACCGCGGAACTGCATTGTGCTCTTTCGAGCGATTCAGAGGAGCCGGGTTTTTCGCCTGAACCGTTTTCAGTCCTCTGGCAAAGGTCCATTTACCAATCCATGCAGAGCCTGACCAAGCGAGTCTTTCGCCTGCTCCGGAACAATCTGCAGAAACTTCCGGCGGACGCGGGGCGCGATGCGGCCGCGGTTCTGGAGAAACAGAAGCAGATCGTGGAACTGATGCGAGCCGTCACCCGTAAGAAGCTCGCCGTGAATAAGATCCGAATTCATGGAGACTATCACCTGGGTCAGGTGTTATATACAGGGAAGGATTTCGTGATGATCGACTTTGAAGGGGAGCCGGCGAGGACTCTGAGCGAACGGCGGCTCAAACGTTCTCCGCTCAGGGACGTGGCCGGCATGCTTCGCTCTTTTCACTACGCGGCCAGCCTGTCCCTTCTGAAGGAAGCTTCCCTGCGGCCCGAAGACAGGCCTTTTCTGCAGCCATGGGCGGATGCCTGGTATCGGTGCGTGGCGGGAGCCTTCTTGCGATCTTACCTCGAAGGGGTGGAGGGCACGGGAATTGTGCCGAAAAGAAAAGAAGACACCGAGGTTCTGCTGAAGGCGTTCGTGCTGGAAAAAGCGGTGTACGAACTGGGTTACGAGTTGAACAACCGCCCTGAATGGGTTGTGATTCCCATGCGAGGCATCATGCACCTGCTTCATGAACACAGGAACAGAACATGATTCGCCGGGACGCGGCAGTATCGTGAAGCTCGCCGGCGAATCGAGGGAGAAACGCATCGCAGTATCTCGGGGAGATGAAGATTCAAATGCCGGCGGTTATGGACAAAGGGGGAGGCAATGGCGGAGAGCCGGGTGCGGTATGATCTGAGCCTTCTGACGGACCATGATGTTTACCTGTTCAAGGAAGGCAATCATTTCAATCTTTACGACAAAATGGGTGCTCATGTGATCGAGTCCGGAGGGATGAGGGGAGTCCAGTTCGCCCTGTGGGCTCCCAACGCCGAAAGAGTGTCGGTGGTCGGCGATTTCAACTTCTGGGACCGGGAATCCCATCCGCTCAAGGTTCGCGAGGACGGTTCGGGAATCTGGGAGGGTTTCGTCGAGGGTATTGAGAGCGGCAGCATCTACAAGTTCCACATCGTATCGAGAGAGAACGGATATACCGTGGACAAGGGAGATCCTTTTGCCGTCCACTGGGAAACGCCTCCCAGGACCGGTTCCATCGTCTGGGATATCCAGTATGAATGGCAGGACGAGGAATGGATGAAAGAAAGGCATCGGCGCAACGCACTGGATTCCCCCATTTCCATCTACGAGGTTCACCTGGGTTCGTGGCGAAGAGTACCGGAGGACGGAAACAGAAGTCTTTCGTACCGGGAAATGGCCGAGGTCCTTCCCGCATACGTTCGGGAGACGGGCTTCACACACGTTGAATTCCTGCCGGTGATGGAACACCCGTTCTTCGGGTCATGGGGCTACCAGACCGTGGGATATTTTGCTCCGACCTCGAGATACGGGACTCCCCAGGACTTCATGTACCTCATAGACAAACTCCATGAACATGGAATAGGAGTCATCCTCGACTGGGTCCCTTCCCACTTCCCCGCCGATGAACACGGGCTGTCCTATTTCGACGGGACGTATCTCTTTGAACATGCCGACCCCAAGAAGGGCTACCATCCGGAATGGAACTGCTACATTTTCAACCACGGCAGGTTCGAAGTGAGGTCCTTTCTGATCAGCAGTGCCATGTTCTGGCTCGAAAAATACCATATAGACGGATTGAGAGTCGATGCCGTGGCGTCCATGCTTTACCTCGACTACGCCCGCAAGGAGGGCGAATGGATCCCCAATATCCATGGGGGCAGAGAGAACCTCGACGCGGTCTATTTTCTCAGGCGTCTTAACGAGATGGTCTACGAGAGGTATCCCGACACACAGACGATCGCCGAGGAATCCACCGCATGGCCGATGGTTTCGAGACCCGCGTATCTCGGTGGACTCGGCTTCGGAATGAAGTGGAACATGGGATGGATGCACGATACCCTCGATTATTTCTCCAGTGATCCCATCTACCGGAAATATCACCAAAATCAGATGACTTTCAGCATCTGGTATGCTTTTTACGAGAATTTCGTTCTTCCGCTGTCTCACGATGAAGTGGTCTACGGGAAAGGTTCCCTCGTGCGTAAAATGCCGGGAAACGACTGGCAGAAACTGGCGAATCTGCGGCTGCTGCTGGGGTACATGTACGGGCATCCCGGAAAGAAGCTGCTTTTCATGGGCGGGGAATTTGCCCAGTGGGACGAATGGTATCATGAAAAAAGCCTCGACTGGCATCTGCTTGAACTTCCGGCTCACCAGGGAGTCCGCCAGTGGGTCGGCGATCTCAACCACTGTTACAGGAACATGCCCGCCCTGTTCGAGGTGGACTTCAGGAACGAGGGTTTCGAATGGATCGATTTTCACGATGCCGATTCGAGCACCATCAGCTTCTTGAGAAAGGCGAAGAATCCTGAAGACATGATCCTGGTCGCCGCTAATTTTACACCGGTACCCAGACTGAACTACAGAGTGGGAGTGCCGCGGCCCGGATTCTGGAAAGAGATATTGAACAGCGATGCGAAGCTGTACGGAGGCAGCGGGTATGGCAATTTCGGGGGAGCCGAGGCGGTGCCTGTGCCTTCCCACGGCAGGTATCATTCCCTGACACTGGTGCTTCCGCCCCTGGGAATCGTTTTTCTGAAGCACGAGGGATGAACAGACTTTCTGATGCGGTTGGAACAGTTCGAGGAAACGAAATGAATTCCAGGAAAAGCGGGGTACTTCTTCATATTACTTCCCTTCCTTCGCCTTATGGAATCGGCGACCTGGGGCCGGGCGCCGGCGAATTCGCCGATTTTCTGCTCCGGTCCGGCCAGAGCATCTGGCAGATTCTGCCGCTGAACCCGTCTTCCCCCATCTGCGGGAATTCGCCCTACTGCAGTTATTCCGCGTTTGCCGGGAATCCTCTGCTCATCAGCCCTGAACTCCTCGTCCACGACGGTTTCCTCCTCGAATCGGACATCGAGAACCCTCCTCGTTTCCGGGACGACAGAGTCGATTTCGGAGCCGTTGCAGACTACAAGAATTCTCTGCTGCGTACCGCCGCCGCGAGGTACTGTCCGGCTCATCGGCGAGACGACGGATTCGAATCGTTTTGCTTCGAGAATGCCTGGTGGCTGGATGACTATGCTCTGTTCGCCGGTCTCAAGGATCACTTTCACGGCAGGAGCTGGAACAGGTGGCCTTCTGAGGCGAGAGACCGGGCGCCGGAGGCGCTTGCCGCTTGGAAGGAAGTTCTCGAAGACAGGATCCTGGAACACAAATTCTGCCAATATGTCTTTTTCAGGCAGTGGGAGCGCCTGAAGCGCTGCTGCAATGCGGAGGGCATCGAAATCATGGGGGACATCCCCATATACGTGAGTTACGACAGTGCCGATGTGTGGGCAAACCCGGAGATATTCCGCCTGGACGACAACAGGGAACCAGCCCTGGTGGCGGGCGTGCCGCCCGATTATTTCAGCATCACCGGCCAGCTCTGGGGAAACCCGGTCTACGACTGGGATGTCCTCCGCCAAACGCGGTATGAATGGTGGATAAGGAGAATGGAACACAATCTCACCTTGTTCGATAGGGTCAGGCTGGATCATTTCAGGGGATTCGTGAGCTACTGGGCGGTGCCGGCTTCCGAGGTTACGGCGGTGAACGGCGAATGGATGAATGCGCCCGTGAGGGATTTCATGAACACTCTGTGCCAGCGATTTCCGGGACTGCCCATCGTGGCCGAGGATCTGGGCATCATTACTCCCGATGTGAGGGAGATCATGGACCACTACGGGTTTCCGGGCATGAAGATCCTGCACTTCGCCTTCGGAGACGATGTGGCGACTAATCCCTACGCCCCTCATAACTACCAGGCGAACAGCGTTGTCTACACGGGGACTCATGACAACAACACCACCCGGGGATGGTTCAGAAAGGATGCGACCCCGAAGGAGAAAAAGAATCTCGGCAGATACGTCGGAAGGGATGTAGGCGACGACGACGTGCACTGGGAACTCATCCGGCTTGCCATGATGTCCGTGGCGAGGATTGCCGTGACTCCCATGCAGGATTTCCTGGGGCTTGGCGAGGAAAGCAGAATGAATATGCCATCGGTGGTTCACGGGAACTGGGAATGGCGGATGCCGCCCGGGCAGGCCGGGGATGCTCTGGCGGAAGCGGTTTGTGAAATGACGACCATTTACGGTAGAACTCGTGACCTCCGGGAATGTGTGGATTCGAACACGAAGGCGGCTTGAAGTCATAGGAGATCTCCGATTTTTCCTGAATCCGCCGGAAGTTCGCCCGGTTTATGGCGGTATTGTCCATAGAAATGTATGTTGACCCGCCTGGATTTTCGCGATAAAAAGCCATGTCAAAGGAAATGCGGGGCGTACGGTTCAGGGGGCTTTTGCAATGGTCATAGACGATGATATCCTTGAGAAAACCTGCAAGGATATGATTGAAACCATCCTGTTTTGCCTGGAAAATGCCACCAAGGGGACAATATACAAAGTCGGGCCGATGCCGAGGCTGCAGGCGGTCCGGGTGACATCGGGAATCCGGGATGAAGGTTCAGGCCGGATCCGGTGGGGTTTGCCCGAGGTCTCCGATTACAACTATCCGGGCAAGACATGGGAACAGTACCGTGACCGCCCCGGCTACGTCAAGGAAGCCATGGCGTGGTGCGTGGAAAACGGGAAAAGTTGGACGGCCGACAATCCCTACGAGGATCTCCGAAGCGTCAGAAAGCAGATCAGTAACGAAATAGAAGACTTCCACCACATGGAACCCGTGCTGGTCAAGAAGTCCTTCCTCTACGGAAACGAACCCGCGGACCTTGAGTACCCTCTGGATTCCAACGGCAATCCTATCTGGAAAGATTTCGAGTTTGTCGTCGTGGCCGTGATCAAGATCCATTTCAAGTCCTACACCATCCGCCGCGGCGACCAGTCGACAAAGATCATCAAGAAACTCTCCCGCACTCTCGGCACCGAACTGCTCTCCCTGCATATTCGCGAGACTCTGTCCGACGCGCAGAAAGAACTTGCGCGGCAGCGCCTCCAAAGCTGCAACGTGCTGGCCCATGAACTTCGTAATACTCTCATCAAGCTCGGCTTTATCTTCTCGGCCATCAACGCGGAAATCAGCTTCCTGAGAGAGCAGTGGGAAGCGGAGATCATGAAGGCGTATCCAGACCTGAGGAGCAAACAATCGATCCTAACACGCCTCAATGATCTGCTCAGGCTGCGATTGCCCCGCCTGAACGGAACGCATCACCTTGCAAGGCTGGGTGAAGCGCTCCTGGCCGAACAGGCCGAATTCACCTGCCTGGCCCTCATGCCCTATATCGGAGAAAAGTGGCTGGACAACAAGATTCGCCCCAAGTGGCACAGGCTGCTGACGGAGACCGATGCCTGGAATGAGAACAGGCAGGAGATCGAAGGGCTCCTGGAGCAGCTGAAACAGGCCGTCTGGATGGGGTTGGATTCGGGGCTCATCAGCAGTGTAAAACACCTTCCGGACGACCTCAAGGCCCTCTGGCCCCGCCTGGCCTACGTGGACTTCACGGCGGATCGGCTGCCGATTCTCGAAGAGATCATCGAGTTCCTCGATCACCCCGCCCTGAACATTCCTCACAAACAGCAGACCAGGAAGATCCTTACCTCACTCAAAGCCCTCGCCGAAATGATCCCGGAAGTGGAAGAACGTGCAAACAGGATCATTATGTCCCTCAAGAACGGAAGTGTACTCGAAAGTGTTTACCCCTCACTCGATCTGCCCTCCTTCAGCGCCTGACTTCCCCATCCTGCCTCCGTCCTCCATGGCCGCAAAGCGGGCTGGAGTTCGACAACGCCCGATCGTCCCATGACCTGAAGAACCCGGGAAGGCGTGATGCAGAAGATGTCTGCGTTGAAACTGCCTGGTGCAGTGGGAGTGGAACGGGTCATCTCCTGTCCGAGGAAGCCCTTTGGACGATCGAATAGCTTACGGTCACCCTGTCGCTCGCCCCGGGGGCGAGCTTAAGGGAGGGAGGAGAGAGCACGATTGTGGTGTTGATGGTTCCGGATTTGGTCAGGTTGTCCAGCCTCAGCGGTGTGGTATAGATGGTATCCACCTTTTCCAGGATTTTGCTTCCTCCGATGACCCTGACTGTCTCCGGAATGGTGGTCGTCCGCACCAGTACGAGGTTCTCGGGCAGGCGGCCTACCCAGTCCACCTGTATGGGAAGGTCACGGGTGAGGGGTACATCGAGCGTCACCTCGAGGGTGGAAGGCTGGACCTTGTTCAGGAATACACCGGGTGGGAGTACGATGTTGTCCTGGGTGATGGGGAAAGCGTTGCGGCCTTCCCCTGCCTTGCTAAGGTCCATGCGGATCTGGACCTGGCCGGGACGCAGGGATTTGATCAATGCGCTGGATCCGTAAAGCTGAAGGCGGGCTTCGTCCACTGACGTATCCAGGATTTCGTAGCTCGGCGGGCGGTTCACATACTCGATGGGTACCGTCAGCGCTATGATGGTGTCCTGGCTTCGAGTAAACCCGAACCAAATGCCGGTCATGATGAGCAGAGACATGACGGACGCGAGGCCAAGCTTCAGCCGCTCGCGTTTCTTCTGTGCCGGCGAGATTCCATCCAAAAGGTTCAGGTGTTTTCTCAGAATCTGGATCAGTTCCTCCGGTTGAGCCATGGGCTTGATCCAGTTGTCCTTGGCGACAGTTACCCTGCCGCGTTCCTCGGACACAACCACCACCAGGGCGTCCGTTCGCTCTGCAAGGCCTGCGGCGGCTCTGTGCCGCGTGCCGTAGTACGTCGGCAGATCCTGGCGCTGTGAAAGAGGCAGAAGAACTCCCACCTCCACGATCTTCCTGCCCTGAAGAATGATGGCCCCGTCGTGTACGGGATTCTTCGGCCAGAAGATGCTGACAAGCATCTCCTGAGACACCGTGCCGTCCCACGGGATACCGCCGTGAACGACCTCGCTGAGGTCTTCCTTCCCGGGAATGACGATCAGCGCGCCGATGCGCTTCTTTCCCATCTGGTAGACACTGTCGGTAATGACTTCCACCGGCGCCGCCTGGTCTCTGCCTGGAAATCCCCAGAGAAATGTCTTGAGGTTCCTCACCTGCAATGCAGAACGGATTTCGTTGCGGAAGACGACGATGATGATGATCGCCGCCGCGGTGGTGATACCTCGAACTGCCCAACTGGTGAGAATCAACCCGATGGATGCGGCCAGTTCCTGAAGAATCCACAACGAAGTAATTCCAACCAGCACCCTGAAGGCATTGGTGCCCTGAAACAGCACATAGACACGCAGCAGTATGTAGCTGTTTATGGTGATGTCCACCAGGTCCTGCCATCGAATTGTGGCCAGAAAGGCTATGAAATCATTCATGTGAACTCGGTCGAGAAGTCTCAGTCTGTGATGCTGAATCGAAGGACATCAAAGACATGCCCGTTCTGATCGACGATTTCCACCCGCCACGGGCCCTTGTCCGTTTCGCGCAACTGAATCACGCTGTAGGTGGACCATTTGGGGGGATAGACCCTGAGCCTGGTCTGGGTGCTCAATTCATCCCTGCGGTACCATCGGTGATAAATCAACATGGGTTGCGGTACCGGATCAAATGAAGTAAAACAGCAGACCTGGCCTGCGGAAACCGAAAAGACCACCGCCGAACGGATCGGCACCAAGTTGTCGACTCGTTCGCACATCACGGCCTGGCTCAGAGTCAACTGCTGGTCCGGCAGCCCCGGTTCCATCGGCTGAAGGATCTCCGGTTCAATGCTTTGAGCCGCCAGGGGCGACGAGAACAAAAGGCACGCAAACCCCAGAACAATATAATGCGGGAGCTTCCTGAGCAATGAGCCCATGCGGTTTCCTCCAGGCGGTGTGCAGGAATTGAGCTGTTGTGATATGAAGAGCATTGCAAGGGCCCGACTTTGAGCCTTACTCGTCAAGGGACAGATGCCGACCCTGGCATGGAAAGGAGGCCCTGCCCGGAACTGAAAGGAAGGAATGGAAACCGGCTGGCGACCCGCACCGGCAAAAACAGCAATAATGCCCTGTTTCCAAGGCGGAGCAACCTTCTTATGCTGACTGCCGCATCGAGGTGGTTACTTCATTCCTGAAGCTCCTGCCCCTTATCTGAGGGAAACTCATGGGGAGGCTTGATTCCTTACTCTTCTTTCACCCTGCAAGAATAGCACGCATCCAGCGATCGTCAAGGTTTTTGTGGGAACGCAATCCTCTGGGATCGGAGGCATGGCACTGTTCTTGTCGAGGACGCGTATGAGGAGAATCGGGTACGGTGTTCGGCTGCTGAATGTATTGATTCTACTGCCGATGCTCGTCATCACCTGTGCTCCGTCCAATCCTTCGGAGAGACCGAGGCGGGAGCAGGGAAAGGTGGTGTCCGTCTTCGATGGAGATACCGTCCTGCTCGATACGGGGCGAAGGGTTCGCTACCTGAACGTGGATGCTCCTGAACTGGGAAAAGACGGTTGCCCCGGGGACTGTTTTGCTGAGGAAGCCAGGGAGGCCAATGCGAGGCTTGTGTTGAACAGGAGGGTGGTCCTGGAATATGGTGAAAGAAGAGTCGACAGGTACGGGCGCTGCTTGGCCCGTGTTTTCGATCTCGAGGGCAGGTCTGTAGGTGCCGAGCTCGTGCGTTCAGGCCATGCCTGTGTTTTCAGGTCTTCGGATGACGATTCCGACATGAGTGACCTGGTGGCCTTGCAGCGGGACGCCGTTCGCCGGCGCCTGGGGATGTGGGGAAAATGCCCGGTCCGGGCTGCAGGCGGCTATGTCGCCAACAGGAAGACTTCTGTTTTCCATCGCCTCGAATGCCGGATGGGCCGATTTGTTTCCAGGGAGAATCGGGTTTCATTCAAGTCCCGCTGGGATGGGCTTGAAGAAGGTTTTCGACCCTGCAGGCGATGCAAGCCGTGACGGTCGATCATTTCTAAACCCGCAGCGGGGGCCTCCCACGCTCGAGGGCCAAGGGTGGCATGGCCTGGGGCTCGAATCCTGCGAGGGGTACTCCCGCGGAATGCGCCCGGCAGGGCGTTGCAGTTCCGCCGGCTGGCCGCGGCTCAAGAAGCCGGGAATCGGAATGGCTTGCACAGGAGTTCTCTTCATACTGAAATCCGCGGGAACACATCGCCGAGGTTTCCGGTTCGCGGGAATGACGATGTGGTGCCGTCGATCCCTTGTGTGAAAATCACGGAATTCGTAAAAATCACGGGATGTGTGAAAGGCACGGGATTCGTGAAAAGCAACGGAGGAACTTGTTTGCCGGACGAACCGTTATTCCTGCAGCGGCCGGAACTGCCGGCGCATGCGGTAATCGGTCTGCGTGCATGAGGATTTCGCGGTCGATTTGGGAAAATGTGTCTTGTTTCGAGATCCTGCCCGATGAAGACCTGTGCGCACGAGTTTGGCTCAGGCAATGCTGCACGGGGGGCAGCCCTGCGGGAGAAGCCGTCGCGTGGAGCTGCCATGGTGGGGGTTGCGTTTTCAATCGGGCGCCGATGCATGGCGTTTCGAGTTGCAAAGAAGAGAATGGAGTCAGATATGAACAGACGATATCCGGACGCGCCCCTGGTGGGCGTGGGAGCGATTATTTTCAGGGCGGACCAGGTGCTCCTGATCCAGCGTGGAAGAGAGCCTTCCCTGGGCAGGTGGTCCGTTCCCGGAGGGCTTGTGGAGGTGGGGGAAAGTCTTCTCGACGCGGTGAAACGGGAGGTCATGGAAGAAGTCAACCTGGAAGTGGATGTGAAGGACGTGGTGGCCGTGTTGGACCGGGTGATCAAGGATGAAGGTGGCAGGGTGGAATACCATTACATCCTGGTGGACTTCCTGTGCGAGAGCGTCGAAGGGAACCCGGCTCCAGCCTCCGACGTTTTGGACTGCAGGTTCTTCCCTTTGAATGACCTTCCACGGCAAAGCATGACCGCCGGGACCGAGCAGGTGATCCATCGAGCGTTCAATCGCGGTCGAGTTCCTGCCTTTCCCGTCTACGACGCCAGGATCTGAATCCGGTTCTTGTCATCCATATCTGCACGCCCCGGGCCGGCCTGTGCGTGGGGAACCCGCATCCCCGCTGAACGATCTCCACGCGGCCACCGGCGTACATCTCCGGTGTTCAGGGAACACCGAGTTCGTTCCGTCGGTCTTCTGATGTCGTCCACATCTTTCTTGACTTTGATCGTTGCATGTGATTTATGACTGACCAGTCCGTCACAAGGGAGGAAGAGTGGCCAGGCAGGTTCGTGATCTGAAACAGCAGGTGATGCAGGATGTCCTCAGAAGCTTCGTCTCAGGAGGAGACGAAGCGGGTGCCGTCGAAAACCTCGTCTCACACTGCGTACACTCCGGGCAGACCGAAGACGAGATTCTGAAGGAAATCGTCAAGTGCTTCCTCCATGTGCGCGAATCCCTCAGGCAGTCGGGAACCCACGGTCACGGGCCTTCTTCCCGGCTCATTTCGGCTTTCGGCAGGACCGCACGGAGCAGGAACATCGACGAAGAAGAGCTGTTCAGGGCTGTCCTTGAAAGGCTGACATTCGAAGGCGATGAGGATTCGATGCCTGTATCCAAGTCCTCGACCAAGGACAGAATCCTCGATGCTGCGCTTACGGTGTTCTCTGAAAAAGGATTTCACCTTGCCACCGTGGACGAAATCGCAGAAAGGGCCGGGGTGGGCAAGGGCACCCTGTACCGCTACTTCGCCAACAAGGAAACGCTGTTCAACGAACTGGTGAGGCTCCGCCTGGAAGCACTGGAATTGAAAGCCATGACCGTGGTGGACGGCCAGGATGACGTACTCACCCTGATCAGGAAGTACCTGCTCATTTATTTCGAATTCTTCGACAGGAACAAAGACCTCTACCGCCTCATCGCCCAGGAAAGACCGGATGTGGGCGAATACGCTCAGGACCTGTATTTCAAGAAGGTCATGAGGAGGATTCCTCACCTGAAGCGAAAGATATACGAAGCGAGCCAGCAGGGGATACTCAAGGAAGTGGATTTTCAGACGGTGTTCTACGGGGTGATGGGGTTCGTGCACGGAGTCATCCAAAAATGGGTGACGCGGGACTGTTCCTATTCCCTGATGGATGAACTGCCGGGAGTGGTGGAAGTGTTGTTTTACGGGTTTGTCAAAGATGGAAGTTTGGCCAGCGATCGGAAATCGTCTTAGCAGGAGGAAATGATGGATAAGAGTGCAGAGCAGGCAAAAGTGATCGATATCATCGCAAATCAGCTGGGTGTGGAGAAGGAAGCGGTGACTCCCGAAGCCGGTGTTATCGATGACCTGGGAGCCGATTCACTGGACGTGGTGGAGCTGGTGATGGCCCTTGAGGAGGCCTTTGACATCGAAATTCCCGACGATGATGCGGAAAGGATCCGCACCGTCAAAGACATATTCGATTACCTGGAAAAGAGCAAGGCGGCGTAGGGTATGAGGCGGGGTCATTCCCCGCCTTTATCGACATCCTTTCCGCACGGGCTCCCGCCGGCTCGCGGGATGGTTATACATCGGAAGGATCGCCGGCGGGCTTGTCTATGTCCAGGCGCGGGATTTGAGCGCTCACCAGGGTATCCTTCAGCGTCCAGAAAACACTCCTGAAATTGTCGTCGAAATTCGAAGGAGAAACCCTCCCCATTTCAATAAACTTCACGATGATTTCCTTGGACATCCGAAGTATCTTTTCATCGTCGGGGTGCATTGACTGCTCCTTGTTTCACGGAAAAAGCCTCTGCTTTTTGGAGGGAAGGCCAAACTCGGGTTGGAGCAGAGGCTTTTTCGGGTTGCATGGAATACCCCGGAAGGCATCCCATCGCTCGATGCTCTTTTAACATATCGACGACCCCGCATGCAATATAAATACCTGCACTGAATTTATGATTCGTCCGGCAAGCTTATGATTCTTATCATAAACGCGTACCCGGACGCTTGTCGCACAAAGCTGAAATACGTCCGCAGCAACGTCATTCGGCCTCACAACGTCATTCCCGCAAAAGGCGGAAATCCAGGAAAAGGAACCGTGCACGGCGAAGCAGTTTCAAGAAATGGGAAGGATCCTGAATGCCTAGGCAAGTAGAGCAAGGCGATCCCAGGTGGAGAGATCTTTGTGGCGTGATGCGTGCTGGACTGGGTTCCTGCTTTGGCGGGGATGAAGTTGTGTTGTGGGAATGACATTGCAAGTCAGAATGACGTTGTGATGTTGTAGATCGTTTGCTTGAAAAGCACCGGTTACGTGAAAGGCACCGGATGCTTGAAAGGCACGGGAGGTACCCGTTTGCCGGATGAACCCGAACGATGAACATGCCTTCGGGCAAGTGTGTCCAGCTGCTCCTGGCAGTGGTGTCATGAAGGCGGCTTGTTTGGATCTGCTTGGATGGATTTTTTCGAAGCGCTCTGCGAAGGGGTGCGGAGATGGTTTGCGGGGGAGGATGTGTGGAGCCGGGAGGCGGCACGCTTGAGCGTACCGAACTCTTGGAAGCCCCGCGAAAATGGGCGCTTCGAATGAAATGGAGCCGGGCGATCTTCCAGGAGAACGCGCTGATGCTCCAGGCAAGATTCCCGGAACGGCCCTGGATGTCTGCGATCGGGATTATGCCGGGGAGTGGAAGGGATATGTGTTCCCGAGCGCTGTAAATATCAAAGATTTTTTAAAAATAATCTGCTGAATAGCAGGATTAGGATTTGACAAAGGCGATTTTGCGGTGATAAATAGTTCCAGGTGGGAAAATGTGGGAAAGTGAGGTGAAAAGTGGGTATCTTGGGCAAGCCTTACTTCAGGGGACAGTCGATTCACCGCCTGGACAGCAAGGGGCGGCTCAGGATTCCTTCGAAGTTTCGCGAAGTCCTGCAAAACCACTACACCGACGCCTTGATTATCACCAGGATGGGGGATTGCCTGGTCGCTTATCCCCCTGAAATTTGGGACAAGATCGAAAGCAAAGCCCAGCAGTTTTCGCAGGTCGATCCGCATCAAAGGGCGTTTATGCGCTATTTCATATCGAGTGCGGAGGAGTGTGAATTTGACAACCAGGGGAGAGTCCTGATTCCGCCGCTTCTTCGCGAGAGAGCGGGGCTGGAGCAGGAGATTCTTTTGGCTGGAGTCCTTACGAGCTTCGAGATCTGGAACCGGACGACCTGGGAGAGTCAGATCAACTGGGACAGGGAGAGTTATCAGCAGATCATGGAAAGCATAGCCGGCACCGGACTGTAGGGATCTATGGAGAGCCGGCCCACCCAGGCACACGTACCCGTCATGCTGGATGAAGTCCTGCGTTGGCTGGGGTGCCGTGCCGGGGGACTGTACGTGGATGGAACGGTTGGCGGGGGGGGATACGCAGAGGCGATCCTGGAGGCCAGTGCACCGGGGGGAAGATTAATCGCTCTGGACTGGGATGCCGAAGCGGTTGACCGGGTGAAACACAGGCTCTCTTCCTATCGGGACAGAGTGATAGTGGAGAGGGGAAGTTTTGCCGAGTTGCCGGTTGTGCTGGCCAGGCATGAAACAGGGCCGGTGGACGGGATAGTGTTGGACCTCGGGGTCTCCAGCTTCCAGTTGAGTGACCCCTGCCGCGGATTCAGTTTTGTTCACGATGGGCCGTTGGATATGCGCATGGATCAGAGTCTGCCTCGAACAGCAGCGGACTTGGTCAACACGCTGCCGGAGAATGACCTCGCTGATTTGATTTTTCGGCTGGGGGAAGAGAAATGGTCCCGGCGGATTGCCAGGGCTGTCGTTTCCCGCCGGATCGAAAGGCCGTTCCGCAGGACAGCGGAACTGGCGGACCTGATCAGCTACACCGTCCCCAGGACGAGGGACAGCAGAAGAATCCATCCGGCCACCCGCACATTTCAGGCTCTGCGGATCGCAGTGAACCGTGAGCTCGAAACCCTCGAAGTCTTTCTGACCGACGTTCTCGATGCTCTGAAACCCGGCGGACGGTTGTGCATCGTCGCATTTCATTCTCTGGAAGACCGCATCATCAAGCATAGATTCCGGGATTGGGCAAAATCGTGCCGGTGTCCCGCGAATGCACCGGTGTGTAAATGTCAGGGCAGGCCGCTGGTGAAGCTTTTGACCAGGAAAGCGGTGCGTCCCGGTGAGGAAGAAGTGGGAGCCAATCCCAGGGCTCGCAGTGCCCGGTTGCGGGCCGTGGAAAAGCAAAGTCCCTGAAAAGGGGGAGAAATCCGGTCCGGCTGCGGGGATGCCGCAACGGGAAATCGGTACATCGCGGGGCGGATTCGACGGCGGCCGTTTTCGACGGGGAGGTGTTCCAGGGGATGAAGGTCAGATCCGGAAGCGACTTTGATGTCCAGGAACCAAACGGACCGAGTGCTGCGGTCCGGCGGTGGCTGATTGTTGCAGGCCTGTCGGGAGCCTTGTTCCTGGTCTTGTCGATCTTCTCCGTCTGGATCTACATCCGGCAGGTCGAAAACGGTTACTGGCTGTCCAAGTATTTCGAGCAGCACCAGCAGATGGACAGTGTCCATCGAAAATTGAGACTGGAATGGTCCCGGCTTCAGGATCCTTTTCTCCTGGAAACCATGGGGCGTGACCAGTTCGGTCTGCATCCGCCCCGGCCGGAGCAAAGAGTTGTGATGCGCTGACACCCGGGACACGAAGAGGGGAGGGTTGGACTTGGAGCGGCGCAGTAAGAACAAGCTTTTGAACGTACGCTTCCATGCATGCTGCGTTCTCTTCAATATCCTGATAGTCGGAGGGCTTGGCCTTGTATTGGTCAAGGCGTTCCAACTGCAGGTGATCGAGCGGGCGCTGTGGGTGGACAGAGCCAGGGCTCAGGTCCAGACGACATCCCGGGTGCATTCCTACAGAGGGTCCATATACGACCGCCAGGGGAGGCTCCTGTCCTTCTCGGTTCCTCAGAGTTCTCTATACGCGGACGGGGAGCAGGTCGAAAACCCCAGAAAGATAGCCTGCCTGCTCTCGGGCGTACTGGGAGAGCCCGAGGATTCCATTGAGAAGAAGCTGGCCAGGAGTCGGCAGTTCATATGGCTGAAACGCCACCTGACCGACCAGGAAGCGGCAGCCATCGCGAAGCTGAATCACTGCGGGTTGAATCTCACCTGTGAAACCAAGCGGTTTTATCCGTATCGACAGGTAGGAGGCCAGGTGCTGGGTTTTGTGGGGCTGGACGGCACGGGTCTCGAGGGTGTGGAAAAGGGGTTCGATCATATCCTGAAAGAGAATTCGGTGGCGGTGGGACAGCTCAGAGACGGGGTAAGAAAGAACCTGTGGATGAAGTCGTCTCTGCCTCCCGAACCGGGCGAAAGCCTGGGAGTCCGGCTCACCATCGATGCTCTTGTGCAGTACCTGGCCGAGTGTGAGCTCGAGAAGGCGGTGCAGAAGTACCGGGCCAGGGCGGGAGAAGTGGTCGTCATGGATGCCCGCACCTCCGAGATCCTGGCAATGGCCCATTATCCCTTCTTTGATCCGAACCTTCCCGACAAGAACAACCCGGAACTGTGGAGAAACCGCATCATTACGGATTCTTTCGAACCGGGGTCCACTTTCAAGGTGTTTCTCATCAGCGCGGCCATGCAGGAGAATGTGGTAAAAGCGAAGGATCGCGTGTTCTGTGAAAACGGCAAGTACAAACTTGCACGGCATACCATCAACGACGTTCATCCCTACGGGTGGCTGACCATCGCCGAGGTGGTCAAGTTTTCGAGCAACATCGCCGCCAGCAAGGTGGCACTGCAGTTGGGCAACGAACGCTATTTTCGGTATATCCAGGGGTTCGGTTTCGGGAGTCTTACGGGAGTGCATCTGCCGGGTGAAGTGAAGGGGATTGTTCGCCATTACAGGAAGTGGCGCCCCATCGATCTTGCCGTGGCGGGTTTTGGCCAGAGCATCGGTGTGACGGCGCTGCAGCTCAACACCGCCATAGCGGTTCTCGCCAACGGGGGTGAATATATCCCTCCTCTTATTGCCAGGGCAATCGTGGATGCGGAGGGGCAGGTGGTGGAATCATTCGATCCCAGGCCTCTTCGACGCGTGATTCATGAGAAGACTGCCGAGCAGATTCGTGCTATGATGCACAGTGTCACTCAGGAGGGTGGAACGGGTGTGAACGCGGCCCCCGAAGGATACACGGCTGCGGGCAAAACTGGAACGGCACAGGTGATGGATCCCGTTTCGGGACGTTATGCATCGAACAGGTATACCTCGCTTTTCACAGGCTTCATCCCCGCCGATAATCCTCGCCTGGTCATGACCGTGGTGATTCACGAACCCAAAGGAGCCATTTACGGTGGAGTTGTCGCCGCACCGGTATTCCGCGACATTGCCGCAAAGGCTCTTCCCTACTTGGGCGTGTTGCCCTCCACCGACGAACCCGTGCCTGCGCAGGGATTCCGCGTGACGCAGGCGAAACCTCCCGCGGCACCGGGCGGTACTCCGCGGGATGCCGGAAAGAAGTCGAGTGAACCTCCTGCCGGAGGCAGAACCCGGGCAGTGAAAAGCTCCAATTCCGTGGCGCTTCCCGCTGGTCCCGTCCAGGTTCAGGCCGGGCCGGTTGCGGGTGGCCCAGCGGCGGCGGAAAAGTACTCGCTGACAAGAGAGAAACAGAACCTCGGTCTTTATTGACGAACCTGGGCTGCTGAAAGGGAACACTGCGGATACCGTGAAGATCGCTGGTTATCGTTCCTGCATTCTTCCCGTCCTTGGCCTCGTGCCTCTCCATGGGAAGGGAGGTGGGTTTCAGAATGGGAACCGGTTCATGTTTGTGGGGATGTTCGGGTTTCTTTCCTTGTGGAACGACGTGGAGTGGGAGTAAGATGCATCGCCAAAGACGTACCTTTTCCTGCCCCTCGCAACTGCCTCTTTCAGGGGAAGAATTCAGGGAGTCTCAATATCTTGATTTACCTGGTCGGCTGCACTGGAGTCTCTGCTGGGGCGACAGGTGCAGCCTGATACAGCGCAGGCACAAAATATGGCTAAAACCCTAGCTGGTTTGCTCCGTGGTGTCGAAGTCCTGGATGTGCGGGGAGACCTGCGCACCCGCGCACGGGACGTTGTCTGCGACAGCCGGAAGGCTTCACCGGGAGACCTTTTCGTAGCCGTCCAGGGCACCCGGAGCGACGGCAACGCATTCATCGCGGACGCTGTCGAACAGGGGGCGGTGGCGGTGATCACGGACAGGGATCTGCCCGACGACGGTCGTGCCGTTTACGTGAGAGTGGCCGACAGTCGAAGGGCGATGGCTGAAATTTCCGCCAACCTTTTCGACCATCCTTCAAGGTCGCTTACGGTAATCGGTGTAACGGGCACAAACGGAAAGACGACCACAACGCTGATCCTGGAGAGTATTCTTGCCTGTGAAGGGTTTTCGACGGGTGTGATCGGTACCCTGGCCTATCGATGGAAAGGCACGCAGCTGAGGGCTCCCATGACCACCCCTGAATCGCTGGATCTTCAGAGGCTCTTTCACCGGATGAAAGAAGACGGGGTCACCCACGTCGTCATGGAGGTCTCTTCCCACGCCCTGGCCCTGGGCCGGGTGGACGGCTGTGAATTCAGCGCGGGGGTGTTCACCAACCTGTCCCAGGATCACCTGGATTTTCATTCCACGCTCGATGAGTACTTTGCCGCGAAGTCGCTTCTTTTCAGCAATTACCTGCGCTCCACCGCCGAAGGTTCGATAGCGGTGATCAACAGGGACGATCCTTTCGGAATGCGCTTGATTCGAAGCGGTTCAAACGATGTGTGGAGCTATTCTCTCCTGCACGAGGACGCCCGGGTCGTGGCCAGGGATTTCCAGTTCGGCCGGTCGGGCATCCAGGCTTGCTTCTCGACGCCCGAAGGTGTCTTGAATGTCCATTCCCCCCTCATCGGCCGCCTCAACCTGTACAACATCGCAGCCGCCGTGGCCGCCTCCCTTGGCCTCGGTGTTTCCATCGAAGCCATCCGGAGGGGTGTGGAAAACCTTTCTTTCGTGGACGGCCGGCTGCAGCGCGTCCCGGTTCCTCCGGAGTACGGCTTCGAGGTTGTCGTGGACTATGCACACACCCCCGACGCCATGGAAAAGAGCATCGGCTGCCTGCGTGAAACGGCCGCCGGTCGAGTATTCGTTGTATTCGGGTGTGGAGGAGACAGGGACCGGAGCAAGAGGCCCCTCATGGGCGAAGTCGCGGCAAGGTTC
>JABUEY010000075.1 GCA_013314815.1 Syntrophobacteraceae bacterium | reverse complement strand
AAGCATCTTGCAGACTTCTCCTCGCCTGCCGGTGGTTGGATTTGGCAATCAACCAACTCGCCCTTGGGCATCTGGTGGATAGCCGTCGCGCCAACTCGAATGTTATAAATCGATACGACACGGTCTCGAAGGCGGGAATCCAGTCCAGGCGAGGATCGCGCAATGAAGATCTTTTCCTGGTGAATCCTTCGACCACGACCTGTCTGGGATGCCCTGCCCGCTGCACCGAGTTTGATGCCACACCGACGTAACGCGTATCGTCTGGTCTTTCTGCCAGGATCTATACAAGGAACTGTCTGGACATGCACAGTTGCTCTTCCTGGATTCCCGCTTCGCCAGAAGACCCCGTTTCTTTTTTGCCACTCTGCAAAACAAATCTATTGCGCCGCGAGAGAAGCCCGGGCAGACGGGAGATGAATTCCACAGCGATACCTGGAAGCAGGCAGCCTGAGGCATGCAGAGGACTGTCTGCACATCGGGAAGACGAGGGAAGCACAGCACGGGAAAGACTTCTCACATCATCAATATAACCAGCTCGATCCTTTTGGAACAAGACTCTTTTAGCATGGGTTGTTCAGGAAAAGCAAAAACATTGCACTCTTCGTGAACTGAAGAGGGACGAAACTGGTGGAGGCTGCAGCCTGCAGAGGATTCAGAAATCTTCAGGGTGGTGACGGCCTGGTTTGGAATTGAAGAAGGGGTGGAAGAGTCGATGGCATCGAAAACTGTTCAGCGGGAGGATTCCGGCTGCGCTGCTTGCTCTGTCCAGGTTCAGTGGCCTTTTTGTGCCCCGGGTGCCGCCGATTCAAGAAGGTGAGCTCGAAAGGAACCGACTAGAAAATGGTCGACCTGGTGCCGCCGGGTTCCTGTTTTGGCATCCGCCATTTCACTGGCCAGTTGATCCTTACTGCCCCTGAGATAATCGGCTTCCTCCCGTGCCCGTTCAGCCCCGGCTCTTATGGCCGCACTCTCGGAATTCACCCTGGAGGCTTTCTTCATGCACCTCTTGATTCGGTCTTCGATGCACTGGCAGTACTTCGCCTGCGTTTCTTCGCCGGCGAAAAGGCCTGCGTAGCCCGACAGCCACACTGTACCACAAAGTACTGTGATGCCGATAACGTATTTCATGTCGGTCTCCTCTCCTTCTTGAATGGAACCTGTCCCCCGGGTCGGCTTGATGAAGTTTCTTCTGTTAACATAAGAAGCAATGAGTGTGCCGCCCACAGCCGACCGCCGGAAAAGCAAAAGAAAAAGATATCCACCTGATATTGCAAAAAATAATGGGCGGAAAGAAGATGTCTCCGGCAGCAGGGAGGATGTGAAGCGTGAGGAAGCCTGGACAACCGTGTTGTCTGACCGTTGAGTGCGATGCCTGTACACTGGGTCAAGGTGGGAGTGGCCGCGCAGCAACCAGGTTGTCATGCCGGGATGTGTTGAGTGAGCGATTCGTTGTCTATAGGCCGTATCTCTTCATTTTCTTCATGAGACCGAACCGGCTGAGCCCCAGGTACCTTGCGATCTGGGTCTTGTTTCCATGGAAATCGGCAATCATTTTCAGGAGAACCGATTTTTCGAGCTCCTCGACCATGTTCTTCAGGGTGACCCCCTCCCTCAATTCGGCGATGGAAGGGAAAGACCGCCTGCGAATCCGCTCGGACAGGTGCGACAGTTGAATGGTCTTTGAATTTCCGGCAAGAACCATGGCGCGGTTGATTTCGTTCTCCAGTTCCCGCACATTGCCCGGGAAGGAGTAGGCGCAGAGGGCTTCCAGGGCATCACGATCGATCCCCTTGATGGACATCTTGTTTTTCTTGTTGAACTTGTTGATAAAGTAGTTTGTGAGCACCGGGATGTCACCCGTTCTCTCACGCAGACTGGGAACCTTGATGGTGAAGGCGTTGAGTCGGTAGAAGAGATCCTCCCTGAATCTTCCTTCGTGCATGTCGCTTTCCAGGTCCCGGTTTGTTGCGGAGATGACTCGAACGTCCACCATTCGGGATTCCGCGGCTCCAAGCGGTTTGACTTCGCCTTCCTGCAGAACTCGCAGCAGGCTCACCTGCATGGCGGGGGACATGTCTCCCACTTCGTCAAGGAATACGGTGCCTCCGTTGGCGATTTCGAAAAGCCCTTTCTTGTCAAACAGGGCACCCGTAAAGGCTCCCTTCTTGTACCCGAAAAGTTCGCTTGCCAGGAGGGACTCAGGTATGCCGCCGCAGTTCTGCGTAATGAACGGCCTGTCTTTTCTCGGCCCGTTGTGGTGCAGGCATCGGGCGATGAGTTCCTTGCCCGTGCCTGTTTCTCCCTGGATCAGGACGCTGATGTCCGAGTTGATCACCTTTTCACACAGGAGGAACAACTCCATCATCTGGGGGCTGTTGCCCTTGATTTGATCGAAGCGGTAACGCCCCGAGATCTCCCGGCGCAGGAGAACGTTCTCTTTGCGCGTGGAGTCGATCAGATGATCCTTGGCCTGGTCGATAATCTGCAGTTCCTTGTAAGCCCTGTCGAGCTCGGCGTACATGGCGGCGTTGTCCAAGGCCATTGCGATGGTCGGTGCGATCATGGTCAGAAAATCGAGATCACTCTGGGTAAATTCGCCGACCTCCTTGTTGCACGCTTCCACGACTCCGATAATCCTGTTTTTTACCTGCAGGGGTACAGCCACGATGGAACGTGTCCGGAATCGCGTGCTCTGATCGATACCCTTGAAATGGCGCGAATCGGCTTCAACGTTTGTGATGAGCTCGGGTTTTCCGGTTCGAAATACACTCCCTGCAATCCCTTCTCCTGCTGGGAAGCGGAGTTCCTTCAGCTTGGCTGCGGATTCTTCAGGGTTGCCGCCGGTGCAGCGGAAAAAGAACTCGTCGCGCACAGGGTCATGAAGGATGACGGCAACCGTTTCCGAGCCCATCAACTCCCTCGTCTTGAAAGCGATGTAATCGAGGAGTTCGTCCAGTTGAATGGATCTGTGCAAAGCGTGACTGATCTCGAATAATGCCTTGAGCTCTTCTTTTTCGCGGTTGGAAGGAGTCTTTCTGCGGGTCTTGTCGTGGTCTGCCATGATATATTCCGTATAATCGAATACTAACCAGTAGATGGTTCCCCAAAATCCATCCCGGCGCCTCCGACGCAGGCAAACCCGCTTCTCACCGGGCGATCCCTTTGCTTCCGTAAGGGTCTGCCTCGCTAAGGGCACCAGTCATCCCGTCGTGAACCACAAGATCTCATGCCACGGAACCGTACCGTCTCCAAAAGACTCTTCCTGCCTCGGAATAAGTATTTCAGAGCGCATGTCCCTTCTCTCGACATCCGACGCTTATACCCGCCGATTTCTTCTCGAGATCGGACCAGGGGAACTCGGTGGTCATTAAATTGAGCAATGATTTGTATAATTATACAAATATAAGGAAATCATACCCATGTCAAGGTGCAAGAAACATAATATTCCCCAGATATGTGAATGTCCCTGTTGCACTCGGGATGTCCGCACAGCCGCTCAAGGCAGTAGGAATAGCAGGAGAGAGGCAACAGCAAGGCCTGAAAAACAATCGAAAAAAGCCGTTCAAAAAAACCGTGGCGCATGATGAGATCCCTGCCTTGTCTGCTGGTTCTCCTCGAACGGCTGTTGCGAGAAGAGGGGATTTCGGCGGTGGTCCATATTCCTCGGTGGCGATGCGGGGGCGCGTAGCTGCAAAAGAGCTCTACAGCAGCCCGGAAACAAGCGCCAGCAGGAGTCCTCCCGCAATGACGCTTCCGAGTTGCCCCGCTGTGTTCGATCCCATGGCATGCATGAGGATGAAATTGCCGAAATCCTCGTCCTGAGCCATCTTTGCCGAGAGACGCGCCGCCATGGGAAATGCGCTTATTCCGCAGGCTCCTATGAGAGGGTTGATCCTGCCGCCGCTCATCACCCGCATCAGTTTTCCGAAAAGCAACCCGGCGACCGTATCGAGTACGAAGGCAAGGAGGCCGAGAATGAGGATCATGAGCGTATCGAGCTTAAGAAAGCTTGCCGCGGTCATGGTGGACCCGATGGCCAGGCCCAGAAAGAGAGTCGTGACATTGATCAGTTCATTTTGAGCGGATTTGCTCAGCCGATCCACCACTCCGCTCTCTCTGAGCAGGTTGCCCAGCATGAGAGTCGAGATGAGCGGTGCTGCGTCGGGAGCCATCAGGCTTATAAGAACGGTGACGACGACGGGGAAGATCACGAGGGCACGGCGGGACACGGGGCGCGGAGTATATTCCATGCGGGTGAGTCGTTCGGCCCGAGTGGTGAGAAGTTTCATTATGGGCGGCTGAATGATGGGAATAAGGCTCATATACGAATACGCCGCCACGGCTATGGCTCCAAGCATTTCGGGAGCCAGCTTGCTCGAGACGAAAATGGCGGTGGGGCCGTCGATGGCGCCGATCACTCCGATGGATGCAGCCTGGTTGAGAGGAAAACCCAGGAGCACGGCGAGCAGCAGGGTGGCGTAGATTCCGAACTGGCCGGCTGCTCCCAGCAGCATCATTTTGGGCTGGGCGAGCAGCGGACTGAAGTCGATCATGGCTCCGACGCCTATGAAAATAAGCAGCGGGAAGAGTTCGGTTTTGATCCCGGCATCGTAAATGACCTTCATCATTCCCGTTTCGCTGGACATCCCGATGTTGGCCAACACACAACCGAAACCGATGGGCAGAAGAAGAACGGGTTCATACTCCTTCTTGACGGCAAGGGTGATCAGTATGCAGCCCACGACGATCATGAGGGCGTTCCCATACGTGAAGGAGGCCACCCCTGTGGAGATATCCGTTAACAAGCGGGCAAAGTCCATTGGCTACCTTCCTCAGTCTGTAAACTCCATCAGGATCTGGTTGTGATTGACATGGTCGCCCGCGCTGACGTGAATGCGTTGCAGCGTTCCTGAACGGTGTGCGCGGATCGGGCTCTTCATCTTCATGGCCTCGATCCAGCACAGTTCCTGGCCGAGGGACACCGATTGCCCTTCCTTCACGCGCACTTCGAGGATGACTCCCGGGATGGGAGCCGTGACGGTGCGGCCCCGTTCTCCTGTCGTCGACTGTTCACCTGCCAATGCTTCGGCGATAAAAGGAACCGCGGCTTCCCCGAGATGCTCCTCGGAATGGGATTCCTCCGGCCAGACTTCGAATTCATCGCCGTCCACCACTGCTCGAATGGGGCGTTCCCGGAGGTCTCCGATCTCGACTTCGAAAACTCTGTTATCGATCTTCACAGTGACTTTCATGACTTATGACCCGGCTCCTATTTGATTTTCAGCTGTCTTGGACGCATGACCGACTGCCATGGGCTGATGGTGGACGAGGGGATAGGGGTGGAAAGGCCGGAATGGAGTCTGTGGATACCCAGGGAGATGGCAACCGCCACCGCGGCTGCCCGCATTCTCAGACTGTCTTCGAATTCTGCATTCTGCCCGGCATCCGAGTCGGCTTCCGACATGGATTCCTTAGGCTTCCTGTCCGCAGTCACCCGGACCAGCAAAGCCATCAGGCCCCATAACACGATGATGGCCAGAAATACGAGACTCATGCCGATAGCCGTTATCAGCAGTGCACTTTCCAGGTTTGTGCTCATGGGCGTATTGTCCTTTCAGAGCGGGATGTTGCCGTGTTTGCGCGAGGGGACCGGAGCATACTTGTTGCGCAGGGCTTCGAGGGCCGCGATGACTCTCGGGCGGGTTTCACGCGGCTCGATGATATCGTCGATGAATCCTGCCGCCGCCGCAACGTATGGATTCAGGAAGTGCCGGCGGTACTCCGCCAGCAGCCTTGTGCGGTCCTCTGCGCTGTGGATTTCCTGCCTGTACAGGATATTGACGGCTCCCTCCGGCCCCATGACGGCTATCTCGGCGCTCGGCCAGGCGAAGTTGACATCGGACCCCAGGGGCTTGCTGCTCATCACGATGTACGCTCCTCCTTAGGCCTTGCCGGTGATCACGCTGATCTTGGGAACGGTCGCTTCCGAGTAGGCATACAGTACTTTTGCCCCATGCCGGATCACTCCCCTGTATTCCTGGTCGACTCCGGGAAGAAACCCGGGAGTATCCACGAATGTCAGGAGAGGGATGTTGAAGCAGTCGCACATGCGCACGAAGCGGGCGATCTTGTCGGAAGAATCGATATCCATGACTCCCGCCATGCAGGTGGGTTCCTGGGCGACTATTCCCACGCTGCGTCCGCCCATTCGAGCCAGGCCGACCAGCGCATTTCGAGCAAAAGAGCTTTGAAGTTCGAGGAAGCTCCCCCGGTCTACCACGCGTGCCACCACATCGTGCATGCTGTACGGTTCGCTCAGATCCAGGGGCACGATCCTGTTCAGTTCCTGGTCCATGCGTGACGAATCGTCGGTGGGTTCGACTTGAGGAGGGTTTTCGGCATTGTTGGATGGGAAATAGGAGAGTGCGAGCCTGCACAGGTTCAGCGCATCGTGTTCCGAAGCGGCCGTAAGATGGACCGTACCGCTCACGGCATGATGCACCTCGGCTCCCCCCAGGTTCTCCGTGTCCACGACTTCCCCGGTGACCGCCTTGATGACGTCGGGACCGGTAAGAAACATGTGGGCCTGCTTTTGGGTCATGATGATAAGATCGGTGAGCGCGGGGGAGTAGGCTGCTCCTCCGGCACAGGGGCCGAGCATTACGCTGATCTGGGGGATGATCCCTGAAAATCGCGTGTTCCTCCGGAAGATCCGGGCATATCCCGCCAGGCTCTTCACACCTTCCTGGATGCGCGCCCCTCCCGAGTCGATCAGTCCGACGACGGGGGCTCCGTTCTGCGCCGCAAGATCCATAACCCTGCAGATCTTGGTGCTCTGCATTTCTCCGAGAGCCCCTCCGAAAACGGTAAAATCCTGGGCGTATACATACACCATCCGGCCGCTTATACGTCCGAATCCCGTGACTACGCCGTCTCCGAGAAAGGTTTCTCCAGGTTCACTGCTCCGATGAGTAACGAAGGGTTCCAGTTCGTTGAACGTGCTGGAGTCGAGCAGCAGGTCAAGGCGTTCCCGCGCGGTCAGTTTGCCTTTTTCGTGCTGCCTGGCCGTGCGTTCGGGGCCTCCCCCGGCGACGGCCTTATCCCTCATGAGCCGCAGTTCAGTGATTCGAGGATCTTCTTCCGACATGACGATCGAATTCCTTCCTGCAGTCGTTGCGGCGGAATCGGCCTCCACCGCCTCCTGCCTTTCGCGTCAACGTGAGATGCCTTCTGAAGTGGAAAGGTATCCAGGTGAAATGCACCGACTCGAAGCCCCGGAAAAATGCCGGCATTTTCTCATCAACGGCTCCTATGAAGAGCCTTCGAGCAGTTCCGCGTCCACTGGCAGATCCCAGTAGTGCTGGATGCCTTTTATGTGAGCTGCGCCCACCACGGCGACAATATTCGTCCCCGGCGCGTTCCGGATATTGTGAGCCAGAATCCGGTCCCGTTCGTCGATGATGACCCGTCTTACCTGCGGAAACGATTCCTGCAGTTCCGACAGCAGTGCTTCCAGGACGTCTTTTCTCTTCATTTGTTCAATGTCTTCAGGGCTGATCCTGTCCAGTTCGCCTATGGACGCGATCAGCTGAGCGAGCAGTCTGATCCTGGCGGCTATGTCCATGGAGTGCAATACCCGGGACAGGGTCACATGCATATCCCTGTCCACCGGGAGCACCCTGGCTCCCACACTTTCGGCGGCCTGCACTGCTCTTCTCATGTCCTCCCCCGGCCTGACACCGAGTTTCTCGCCGATCTTCCTCTGGAAATACATGAGAAGAAAGACCGAAGGGAAAGACAGCATGCGCATCCCTCTGACCATCTCGAAAATATTCCAGGGTTTGAGCCGCCGTTCCTCCAGGATGGCCCGGTACCTGCGGAGGCAGAGTTCGATGCAGACCGTGTCCGGTTTCACCGAGAGAATCGTGTCTCCAACAAGGTCTGCACTTTCCCGGGAGACGTGTGCCGTTCCAATCAGCACAAAGCGCTTATCGAGATACTGCATGGGATATAGGTTGTCTGTGTTTTCCATCCATTCCACCCACATTCCGCCTCCCATCCAAGTCCGACTCGTTTGCGAAGAGCCGGGCCGCAAAGGGGAAGCCGTACAGTTCAACTCAAAGTGACACAGCCAGCAATCATACACCCAATCTCAGATGATGGAGTGAGTTTCTTCCCGTTCATGCGGATTATTAGATAGCTGCCGTTCAGGATAACCCGTTGCGGTCGTTCGAGATTCGGCGGGATATGGACGGGGGAGCCGAGAATGCTGGATATGGCGTTTATCGCCGGTGGGTCCGCGCCGGATTCCGGAATGAACGATAGATGCCTGGCGGCTCCATCGGACCTGCCGGCTGGGGAACGCGGGGAGTCGTTCGGTTCAGGCGGATCTTCCCGGTTCCGGGAAGATCCTGGAACCGGGAAGAGAATTCAAGGCATGAAACGGACCTGCCTGCAGTCGTCCCTGTCGAAGGGCTCCTGTCAGGCTTTTCGATAGGGGTTCACGGTCAGTACGGGAACAGGGGCGTTTTTCACCACATGATCGGCCACGCTTCCGAAGATGATCTTATCGAGTCCTTTTCGACCGTGAGTGCCCATGATGACCATGTCTATCTGCTGGGCTTCAATATAGTTCAGAAGCTCTTCGGCCGGATCCCCCCTGAGGACGGCTCTAACAGTGTTCGAGTACCCGGAGAAATGCTGTCGTTCAAAATCTTCGAGGCCTTTTTCCGCGCTTTTCACCAGCTCTTCTTCAAAGTCCCTCCCACCGACAACGGGACCGTATACCCCCGCGGAGTATTCCAGGGACTCCGCAACATAAACGAGGTGGAGTTGCGCATTGAACTGGCCGACCATCATCTTTACCTGGGGTACTATTTTGGGGGAGACTTCGGACAGGTCCACGGGGAACAATACTTTGTTCACCTTATCCATAATGTTACCTCCTTTCCGTGTCTGAACCAGTAAACGTACAAGCGAGTCATTTTCGAGTCCGGGGCCATACGGTTTGGGTAATGACGGCAGCATTGTTTGTCAACCAAAAGAGGACTTGGAGTCGATGAAACGCGGCCTTCAAGAAACAGAGGTAGGCGTCTAGCGGACCGGGATGAGCAGGCTTGCCCCTGCTGCAGCGAACCTGGTCGGCCTTTCAGAGCAGGTTCCCGCCCGTTCCCAGGAATTTCAGGAAAAGTAAAGTGATATCGTCGAACTGTTCGAGTCTTCCCTGGTGCAGGGACAGCCTGTGGACGATCTCGTCGCACATTGCCTTGCTGGAAAGGTGACGGGTGTCCTCGATGGCGTGGATCAGGCCTTCATCGCCGAACATCTCGTCGCGGTCGTTGATGGATTCTGTAACACCGTCGGTAAAAATCACCAGGGACTCACCTTCAGCCAGGATCAGCCTGCCGTCGGTATACACGGCATCTTCGATCACTCCTACCACCGTGCCTCGACCTTCCTCTGAAGCAAGCACCTGGATTCTATTTTTCTTCAGCCATATCGGTGGATTATGACCCGCATTGCAGAAGGTTATCTCACCTGTTTCCAGGTTGCACACCAGGTAAAACATGGTGACGAACGTAGTGGAAGGGTTGTCGGAAGCAAGCTGCATGTTCGTTCTCGTTACGGCTTCTGCGGGGCTGAGGTTGCCGGCGGCGTTGTTCCGAAGGAGAGCCCGCACGACCATCATGAAGAGTCCCGCCGAAACGCCTTTGCCCGAGACATCCGCGACGACTATGCCCATGTGATGGGTGTCGATCATGAAGAAATCAAAGTAATCTCCCCCTACCTCCCTGGCGGGTTCCATATGGGCATGGATTTCAATGCTCGAAGCAGAAGGGTAGGGGGGGAATTCTTTCGGGAGAATCCCCTGCTGAACATCACGGGCAAGACGCATTTCGACCTGTATTCGCTCGTTTTCCGCTGTCGTTCGAGTGAGTTCCTCGGTGTACTGCTTCAGGTCGACCTGCATCTGGTTGAACGCCTGGGCAAGGGTGCCGAATTCGTCCCTCGAACGGACGGAAATCTGCCTGCCGAAGTCTCCCGAACTCACCGCCCTGATCCCCTGCATGAGTCGCCTCAAGGGACGGGTGAAAAAAAAGGAAAAAAGGAGGGTGACAAGTACGGCAATGAAGAGGGTCACTCCAACGATGTGGAAAACGCGTTCTTCAGCCTTGTCGTCCGCCCGGTCCATTTCTTCGGTCGGGCGATACAGTTCAAGTACATAGACGGCCTTGCCTTCCGGGTCCAGCACGGGATTCAGGTAGCTGAACCATTCCCCCTGGTCGTCTCTGAATCGGCCGAATACCGGCTTCTTTTCCGACAGGACGTCAAAGAACATCTTCCGGTCGGGTGGCACGATGAACGGCTCAAAGACAGGCCCTCTCCAAATATTGATTCCGAAATAATAGCGGCCGTCGTGAATCTTGTGCAGTATCCACTTGGGAGTATGTTCCACGTGCCTTGAATCGATCAGGCAATCGACAGTCGAATAGATCTTCTCGTAAACAGGGCTCTCCCTGTCCTCGGGCCTTTGAATCGACTGCAGGTCCTGAAGACGGAGAGTATTCAATACGGCCTGTGACAGGTTTGCAGAGCGACGAACCGATTCGGCTGCAATCTGTTCGTTCATGATGTCTCTCACCCACTCGCCGACCACGAGCATGCCTGCAGCGAGCAGGGGTACAAAGAGCAGGAGAATCCTGAAGAAGAAGGTGAATCGCAGCCTGGCCGCAAGGGAAATCAGGCGGGAGTATCCCAGCAGTGGAACCAGGCAGAGCAGACTCAACCCGGTGAAGATGACAGTGTGCCCCGGCCTGTCCTCCCTGTAGGCCGTGATGATCCGGTAGGGGCTCCCGTGAAGGACAAGACTCCGGTTGACCGTGTCAAAGGACCAGTGGACTCCCATGGCTTCGTGAAAGAAGATCCGTCCAACCAGGGTGTCCTGAAAGGGGTACCCCTTCTCGAGGGGGTAAATGGTCCTCAGAACGCGCCCCGAGTCATCGAATTCAATCCAGCAGCGGTTCCCGGCGCATGCCACCATGAATCCCGACCGGCTTGATGTCTCCTTCACTCCGGTCTGAACGGTAAAAATATCGCGGGGGGCAAGGAGTTCGCCTTCTTCAAACCCTACCTTTCCGATGACTCGAACCGGCCTGCCGTCAGGTTCGTATTGAATGATCTGCCCGCTTGTTCCCGAGGAAACCAAGATGTTGCCGTCCTCCCGGACGTAGATGGATGACCAGTTCGAGAGCGGTTCGTTGACCCTGCCCAGTTCGACGACTTCGGGCGGCGCCTGTGTTTCGTCCATAACGACCCGGCCATCGGGGTGGATCTTCCACACACTGCATCTTCCTGTGCAGTTGTTGGCGAAATAGTGAAAGCCGTCCTTGTCAAAGGCATACCTGACCTCAGGATAGGCTCCGGGATTCTTGAGAGCCAGCAGCAGGATGTCTTGGGGCGATTCCTTCGAATCTCGATATTCTCTGAACCGGTACCCCAGAAACTGCCTTGATTCGCGAAGATAAACATAACTTTGCACCACAATGCCGTGTGGACCGGGGTATATCTTGCGCGCCATGTAATAATGGTCGGCGTCGTCTGTTTCGATGCGCATCTTTTCCCTCAGAATCAGGGGCTCGGAAGGCGAGACGAGTTCAAGCCGGAGCAGGGTGTTGTTCTTCTTTTCCAGGACGTAAAGGGAATTTCCCATCATCGTGTAGGCGATGGGATTCACAAATTCACGGACGACGGTACGGTGAGTCCATCCTTCGAGGAGGATGATGACGGCCATCAGGATGAGTATGATGGAAAAGACCAGCCGGATTGGAGATCTCTTGCCGGGGGTTCCGTGAACCATCGCTTCGTCTTCTATTCCTGTTCGTCCCCTTCGGAAGGGGTCCGCGAGGTTTGGTGCTCCAGCCATTTACTGCGCAGTTCCCTGTCGATACCCCTGGCCTGGACCGCTTCAATGCCCCTGTCGATGAGGTCCTTCAGTTCCCTGTTTCCCTTTCTTACCGCGACGCCGTAGTATTCGCCCGCGCCGCCATCCACAATGGCCGCGACCTTCAGCTGCCAGGCAAAACGCGCCTTGTGAACGGTGTATTCACGGGCAACGGGATCATCGACCACCACCCCGTCGATCTCTCCGGTCAGGAGGTCTTCCATGGCGGATTCAATGGTCCTGTAAGATCTCGGGGTGATCCCTTGCTCCCTGTTGAGCAACGCATAGCCCGTGGTTCCGGCCTGGGCTCCCAACAGGCTCCCACGCATTTCTTCGATGCTCCCGGCATGAGAAGTCTTCAGAGTGACGAGAGCCTGGCGTATGGTACGGTCCCAAAAATAAGGAAGGCTGAAGTCGACGAGTGCGCTTCTTTCTTCTGTGATAGACAGGGATGAACAAACGGCGTCGTATTTGCCTGCGGCCAGGTTCTCGAGAATATCGTTCCACGGAACATTTCTGAACTCCACCTGGAAACCTGCCTCCTTCGCCACCGCCCTCATGAAATCGACGCTGAAGCCGACCAGTTCGTTATGGTCGTCCACGAATTCCATCGGGGGCCATGAAGCATCCATTGCCACAATGACCGTCCTGCTCCACGCCGTCTGGAGACAAAACAACGTGATCACGAAAAAGAAGAACGCCGTTTTTCTCATCATGAATCTTTCCCTCGAGATGGTCGACTGCAGAAAACCGTGAAGACAGGGGCGGATACGAGGAATGTACTATGAGGGCTGAGGAGCGTCAAAGAGATAATCGGGGAAACGGACGGGCGTCGTAGCGGCACTCATCGCAGCGATCCGGCGTGCCATGCCCTGGTGAGACGAACGTAGGCCGTGTGCCGAGGCTCGTTTGGCGGGCGGTCAGGCATGCGAAACCCTGCTCCCGAAAAGCATCTCCAGCGCCCTTGCCGTTGTCCGAGCATATTCATCCGTCAGTTCGTGCCGCCATCCGTTGTTCAGAAAAAGATCTCGAACCCTGCCCCGGTAGTTCAGGGCGTCGATCACAACGTGTCCGGCATAGTCCGAGACGGCTGCATGGAGCCTTTCCGGGTTCATGGGCAGCATGGGGCCGATGAAAACCCACGTGTTGACCCCCGCTTCCCGCAACCTCCGCAATGCTTCGATACGGTTGGGAATCGACGGGGCGTTCGGTTCGAGTTCACGCCGCACGGCGTCACTGTCGGTGGGTATGGACAGCCCGACGGATGCCGTCCGGTGCCTCAGCAAGTCCAGGTCTCGAACAACAAGAGGGGACCTGGTGAGGATTTCGATCGGCCTGCCGTGTTCCTGCAGGGCGATAAGGCATTGCCGTGTGAGTTCGTACTTCTTCTCGACAGGCTGGTACGGATCGCAGACACTGGACAGCAGGACCCTTCCGGTCTTCCTGCTCTTCTGGAGTTCGATGCACAGGGCATCGACCACGTTGACCTTTACTTCCACAAAGCTTCCCCACTCCCAGCCCGAATGGAGTCTTGCATATTTCGCCATGAACGCTGCATAGCAATAGCTGCAGCCGTGAGTACAACCCAGGTATGGATTGATCACAAAGTCCACTCCGGTGATCTTCGACCGGACCATGGCACTCCTGGTATGAATCTCGGAGACATGGTACAAGTCCTGCGACTCCTTCAGCCAGCGGTGGGGACCGGCCAACACATGACGTGGGAAAACACGTGTGCGCCCAAACCGCTACTGAGCATCATATCCACCCCGATCCCGCTCCCTTTTTTCATATAACACGGAAACACCCGTCGGATCAGATGCCCTCAAAAAAGATCACCAGGCTGTCCACCAGGCTTGCCATGAAGTGGTAATCCAGGGTCTCCATGGTGTCCGAGGCCAGGTGATAATGAGGATTGCGAAAGAATGCAGTGTCCGTCACCATGACCGCTTTGAATCCCAGGTCCCAGAAAGACGCGTGGTCACTCAGCCTCACGGCGGGCAGAATCCAGCCGTTGAATGGCACGGTAAGTGACACAGCAGAAAGTTGAGGATTTCTTGCGAAGGCCTTCATCAATGACGAAGTGAATCCTCTCGACTTGAAGTTGCCGACGATGCCGATGAAATTGCCCGTGTCGGGATAATTTCTGAAAAAGAAGGGCAGCGGATATCCCTGGCAACCCGGAATGTCACAGGTATAACCGACCATCTCCAGGCATATCATGCCTTCGATGTCTGTTTTCGTTTCCCTGAGTCTTCGAGCGAAAATCCTGCTGCCCATGAAGGCCGTTGAAAAGACCGGAGGCTCCTCGAGAGCAAATGAAACGAATACGACTCGCAGATTCATCTTCCCCTTTTCCCGGAGTTGCACGAGTCGTCGTGCGGTTTCGATCTGCACAGCAATCGCGCTGGCATTGTCGTCTGCGCCCACAGTTCCGTCCACGGAATCGTAGTGGGCTCCAAGCACGTAGGTCCGGGTCGGTTTTTCCGAAAAGTCAATGGAGGATACGATGTTGACGGCTGTCATGTCCGCATAGGAGTATTCCTGCCTCTCCACTTCCAGTCCCATGGCTCTATAGGAAGTTTCAATGTATTCCGCCGCGTTCAGAAGGTTCTCGGGGAAGTAAACACTTCGTTCCCCTATTTTCACCGTCAGCTCCATTAGGTGTCGGCGAAGGCGTTCAGACGTTTCAACGATACCGCACAATGCTGCTTCCTTCTCCATGATGGCGTTGCCTGTGGCGGCGAGAAGCCAGCTCGCCAGGATCACGATAACAGCGGCCAGGGTCTGCAGCCGCATCCGCCGGACAATGTCTTCCAATAATATCATGAAAGGTGGTTCATCCGGCAAACGAGTACTCCCGTGCTTTTCACGCAAAACATTAATAATATCAAAATGTCATTCGGCATCATAACATCATTTGGCGGGCATGACGTTGTTCTGGGTGTGTTCCACCTTCTTGCGACAACCGTCGGGGTACGCATTTATGAGAAAATGCCGGAACTGTGTGGTCCGTTTCTCTAGGAGATCAGTGGATAAAAAGTCTCTTGTTCGTTATCATAATCGGTTAATTGTTGAGCCTCAAAGCCGGCCTGAAATGGAGATATAGAAGGATGTCCCTTCCTCCTCTTTCGAATCCACCCATACCTTCCCGCCATGCCTCTCGACCAGTTCCTTCACAATGGCCAGGCCTAGGCCTGTTCCCTCGACCCCCTTGGATGTCCCGGCCCGCTGGAAAGGGCCGAACACCTTCGAGGGATTGTCGCTTTTCAACCCTGCACCGTCATCATGTACACGGAAGATGTGACTTCCTTCTTCAACTCTGCATTCGATCTCGATCCTGCTCAAGCTTTCACCCCCGTATTTCAAAGCATTGTCCACGAGGTTTCTGAAGATCCTCAGCAGGGACATTTTGTCCGCCCTGATCTCGCCGGCCAGGTTCCTCTCCAACCATTCGACCTTCCGATTGGCCAGTCGTTCGTGAAACTCCTCCCTCACCGTGCGAAAAACCTCCTCGACCCGGATAGCTTCTATTGTAAGAGGAGCTTCTTTTGCCGCAATATATGCATTGATTTCATCCACCAGGGCCACGACGTTCTCGGAAGTTTTCAGAATGCGGTCGCAGTATCCTGCTCCCCTGTTGTCCAGCACATGGCCGTAATTTCTCAACAGGAGACTGGTCAAACCGTGAATGCCGATGGCCGGGCTCTTGAGATCGTGGGCCACCGAATAGGCGAACATCTTGAGTTTTTCAGAACTGCTCACCAAGGCTTCCTCGGCTCGCAAACGTTCGGATATCTCCTTTCGCAATTTCTCAATTGCCCGAGCCAGGTCGGCGGTCCTTTGCTGCACCCGGTTTTCGAGGTCGTCGTGAGCTTTCTGAAGGGCTTCTTCCGCCCTCTTCCGCTCGGAAATATCCAGCGTTACACCCACAAGTCCGGCGAGTTTTCCTCGTGAATTGGTGAAAGTGCCCTTGGTGATGACAACGTCGTGTTCAATTCCGTCGGCAAAGAGAAGCTTGCCCTCGTACATCTGTTCTCCAGGATTGCTCAGCAGTTCCCGGTCCATAGCATCGTACTTCGAAGCCAGTTCTTCCGGGAAAAGCTCGCATGCGCGCTTTCCCAGGATATTTTCCTTCAGGACACCCAGCCGAATCTCGAAAGCCCTGTTGCAGCCCAGGTACCGACCTTTGGCATCCTTGTAAAATACCGGACTCGGAATGGTGTCGATGAGCGTCTGAAGAAAACGCAGCTGGTCCCGTAAAACAGCCTCCGATTGCAGGTGCCTTCTCTCCGAATCCTCGAGTTCTGCAATCCGGCGGCGCAAAGATGCGTTTTCGTCCCTCAGCCTGTTCGTGCTTTCAGCATCTGCATTCATACAGACTTCTCTTGCTGCCTCTCCTATAATGGTATCTCTCATCGAATGACTCTGCGAATGGCAGGTCTCCCCCCCCCCTCGTGCGGGTTTGCAGGCTCGACTCTCTCATCCAACCTTGAACTGCATCAAACCTCTGCAAACTGGATGCCAGGGAAGAATCTTTCGAGGACACTGCTTTTGCTGGAAAGGGAACGAATCCGTTGCAGGAAAAATCAGCCTGGTCGAAGTAGATGCTGAGGAGAAATCCCGTTCGGAGGCGGGACATCCTCCGAACGGGGCGAGAAGTCAAAGCCGATATTCAGGGTTTACAATCAATGCTTCTACTGGTGGAAAAAGGGCGGCTGCCCCTGCTGCTGTTGTTCGGGCTGCTGCCTTCTTTTCTGGCCTCCCTGTTGTTGAGGCTGCTGAGGCTGCTGAGGCTGCTGAGGCTGCACCTCCTGCCTCTGTTGCTGCTGTCTCTGCTGTCTTTGCATCTGCTGTTGCTGCATCTGTTGTTGCTGTCTTTGCTGTTGCTGCTGGAGCCTCTGCTGCTGCCTGGTATCGTCCTGTCCCGGCCGTTGCTGTTCCTGTCTCTGCTGTCTTTGCATCTGCTGTTGCTGCATCTGTTGTTGCTGTCTTTGCTGTTGCTGCTGGAGCCTCTGCTGCTGCCTGGTATCGTCCTGTCCCGGCCGTTGCTGTTCCCTGCCCGGTTGCCTCTCACCAGGTGATCTTACACCTGGTGCCTGATCAAGAGATCTGTCAGGCATTTGCCCGCGTGTCCTTCCCCGGCCCTCGGATTCAATTCCCCTGTCCCTGGGACCGCGAACGCCCGGAGTATCCTCGCCGGGTCTGCCGGGCCTGCCGGGTCTTTCGCGGCCCTCGGATTCAATTCCCCTGTCCCTGGGACCACGAACGCCTGGAGTATCCTCGCCGGGTCTGCCGGGTCTGCCGGGTCTTTCGCGGCCCACTCGCGTCCGGTCGGAGGGGTCTGATTCAGAACCGGCACGGCCGCCTCTCAGCCTGTCGGTCGATATCTCCCGAGGCGGCCTCTCGTTCTTCTTGAGCCCTCTTTGATCGAAGGACAGGTCGGATTTGGGTTTTCTCATCTTGTCCGCGGGAACCAGCCTGTCGCTGACCCTGGGTTCTTGAATGCGCGCGTCTCCACGGACTCTTCCTTCCCTTATACCGCTGACCTGTTTGGAGATGCTTCTGGAATCAACATGGCGGGAGTCCGAGGCGAATTTCTGGTTTCTGTGGATACGGTCAACCACCATATCGTGGGGTTTGTTGACCACGTTAATGTTGTTGTTATAATTATATCGGTTCTTGATGGAGGTATAGTTGTTGATTACGGTGTTGTTAATGACCGGCGCACCATTGTAGTTATTGATAATGGTGGTTTTGTTGATATTAGTGATTCTCACGTTGTTGTAATTATTAACATTGTAGAAGTTGTTCTGATTGACGATGACGGCTTGATTGATATAGCTGTAATTCCCGACGTTGATATTGATGGCGCCTATGTTCGTGCTGTTGATAATGGTGGTCCTTCCTCCCCAGTAGCGGTAGGAGTAGTAGGTTTCGTAGGGCGCAAGAGGCACCCAACCGATATCGATGCCGGAATGTATCCACCCGACGCGCCCGGGGTACCAGCAGGTGCCGCAGGGATCCAGTACCGGCACAGTTGCGACGCTTACGCTGACTACGGGCGGCGCCCAGTACCAGCAATTGCAGGTGTCCATTCGGATCCAGTTTCCATAATGATGTGTCACATAGCCGAAAGGCTCATCCGGCACCCAGCAGTTGTCGTCGTTCCACACGGTCCACCTTCCGGATGTGTATGGAGCCCAGTCTGCGCCGACCCGAACAGGCCTCCACATATTCCGGTATCCGCCTTCGTAGTAAACCCTTTCCCATCTTCCGTTTTCCTCGAGTGTATAGGAGTCCTCATAGAGTTCTTCGGGCATGTACCGTATGGAATCGCCTTTGACCTGGAGCCTCTCCGTCCACAGGTCGTCCCTGCCGGCATTCCAGTCGTCCCAGTCGGCGTCGACCTTCCCGTCGCCCTGTCCCACCGTGCGTCCGTCACACAGAATGGAATATGATCCCGCAACGACCTCGTACCTGGCGCTGTCACCCTCGACGACGAAATCGACGGTTCCGTCCAGGGAAATAACTTCAATGGACTCGTCGCCCACATAAATGTCAAAGGATGTCCCGCCGAATGCCGTGACATAGCCGAAAGGAGTTGTAACCTTGATGACCATTATAATGTGCCCCGAAAACTGGACAGCTCAATAAGGTGGCAACGCGATCCTGGCCCATGGTAGGAATGGAGCCAAGGAGGATTGCAGATGAACGGTCCACGGAAGCGATTCAGCGGCGAGCTCAAAA
>JABUEY010000074.1 GCA_013314815.1 Syntrophobacteraceae bacterium | reverse complement strand
AGCCATAGCCCTTTTCCTCCTGCTCTCAGGGCTACACTATACCACATAACCTTCCGATTTGCCTATTTTTTATTCCTATTAAACCATAAAAATCCACTCCCAGGCCCTACAATTACGACACAGTCTCCTTCGTGGGAATGACGCTGTGATGCTGCATGACGCTGTGATGTCGAATGAGGTTGTTGCGGGAATGACGTCGTCAGGCCATCGATCCTTTGCGTGAAAAGCAATGGATACGTAAAAAGCACCAGGGGTGCTCGTTTGTAAGAAAATGCCGGAACTGCTTGGCCCGTTTCTTGAGAGTTCAGCTGATCGATGGGCTGCTCAAACACATCGGCGAGGAAAGGAAGCGGATACGGCAGACCCATTTCCGGGAATATAACGGTTGAGTTCTTCGCGGTTGGTTTACACGGATGAAGATCCGCGACACATTTATTTCGTGATTGGCCACGCAGCATTTGCCCGGGAGATGAAGCCCTGTCAGCCGCGGGTTCGTGGGTTACCAGACCGGAGCGGCCCATTGCAGCGTCGTTCAACGGTGGCTGTGGTTCCGTCACGATTCGAGGGTTGCAAAAGCGGGGGATCTTTTCCCGTCGATGCTCAAACCGACGAATCCTGCCAGGAGAGGCAGCCAGATCAGCAGGTGAATGGCGGTCTCTATCCCCGTGTGTTCGGCCAGCAACCCCACCAGGCCGACTCCCATGCCGCCTATCCCGATGCCGAAACCGAGCATCAACCCGGCAGCCATGGCGGCATTTTTCGAAATGAGTTCCTGGGCGACGACGACGGTCACTGAAAAGGAGGCGAGAAGCGTTGCACCGGTAAGGCTGAGCAGAAAGAAGCTCAACAGGCCGTCCGTGTTGAGAAAGAGGTAAAAGAGGGGGCTGCACGCAAGCAGTGAGCCGACTATCACGGCTTTTCTGCCGATGCGGTCGGAGAGGTGGCCACCGACCAACCCGCCCATGGCTCCAGAAAAGAGCATGACAAAGAGCATGCGGCTGCCCGTAAGAAGGGGAATATCCTTCTGCTGCAGGTACAGAGGCAGGAAGGCGACCAGGCTGAAGTAGGCCAGGGAGCGGCAGGCTACCACGAGCACCACCTTGGTCAGTTCGAACCAAACGGCATTGAGTGATGCTGAAAGAGACGGGGGCGCCTGCCTGATTCCTTCCGGCATTCGCGGGGCGGTGTAGCGGAGAAGCACCGCAACGATGATTCCCGGTGTGACGAACAGGGGAGTCCATGCCAGGCCGTACGACTGGACGAGAGGAACCACGATCAGGGGAGTGAGTGCCCATCCTGCGTTTCCGGATGTAATGAACAGGGCCTGAAAGAATCCCTTCCTGTCCCCGCTCACGGCACTCACCATGGCCGAAGCCTGGGGATGGAAGGCGGCGGTTCCTAGTCCCGCCAGGGTGACTGTCAGGACCAGCAGAGGATAGTTCTCGATGACACCCGTCAGGCTCAGAAAGGCCGCCATCCAGAGTGTCCCCGCATAGACCAGCCACCGCTGATTCTTCTGGTCCACAAGGAAGCCTGAAACCGGCTGAAGCAACGACGAAGTGACCGTGAAGGCGGAAACAAGGAACGCGCCTTTACTCACCCCGAGCCCTGCCGCAACCAGGAAAGGCAGCAGAGTCGGGATGTAGTTCATGTACCAGTCGTTCAAAAGGTGGGAGACGCAAAGGGAAAACAGGCTGCCTCTATCTGGAGTCGCAGGGTGCAACGGGATGTCCTCTGAGTCACTGGTCCTGGAGGAAAATCATATTTCTGTCACCTGGGCCTGCGCGACCTCCCTTTTTGATCCTGATGGATCGCAGCCGCGACCTGCCTCATATCGCGTGTCTGGTCCGAGGTCTTCAGCCTGCCTGTTGCCGCGACGGCAGAGGCAGTCCGTTGAGCCAAAGGATGACAACGGCGGCCAGGAGCACGAGGAGAGCCACGTACAGCTTCCAGGGTCTTTTCTTTTCGGCAAAAGGATCGCTGAGGGAACGTTCGGACCCTTCCGGGAGTTTGGCAACGGCGGTAAGGGATGTGCCGAAAGGAATATTGATCAGTGCTCGGGTGTTTACCGCCCAGCCGTTGGCGTCCAGGATGGGGCCGAGGTTGCGTTTACGCAGGTTGAAGGCCGTGATGACCATGGATGGACCGGAAACGATGAGGATCAGGCCCAGGAGAGCCAGGGGCATTTGCCACCACTTGAGTGAAACGAAGCCTGTTACGACGGAGGCGATGGCGGTGCCGATGGCCCCGATGGCAAGACCGATGGCTGCAAAGATGCCGGCGAACTTGCCCACGTCGAAGGGCTGTTCCACGGGAGCTTTGCCGGCGTCGACCTTTGCTCCGGTTTGAGCGATTCCCGATCCGACGGAGTCGGTTACCTGCTTCTCCCTGGCACCGGCAATCTTGCCGATCTGTTCGCCGACCATGCGGGCCGCGCGCTTGTAGGGACTCCAGAATGCCTGGCGGATGCTGATGGGCTGGTCGATGATCTTGACAATGGTGGCATCCCAGTCTCGACCCTGCAGGTCGTAGAATACTCCGTTGCGGCCCACCAGGAGGTTGTCGGAATCGCCGTCGGTCACCGCCGCGGCGATAGTCATTTTTTCGTTGCTGCTCCTTCGCGTACAATCGCAGTAAGCGATGTAGGTGTGGCTCAGGTTTGCGACGCTGCTGTGTTTGGCGATGTCATCGATTTTTACGCAAAGATCACAGCTTCGAGCGTCGATGTAGAGGGTTCCCACTTGAAAAATCCCTTTCTTGCCCCGAGTGTAGAAATCGCGAAAGGAGACGAAGTTGTTGAGCAGTCGGTGGAGGCTGCAGTAATAGCGGACGAGGCGATCCACCGAGGCGATGGCATTGACTTCGGGTTCGAGAGCCTGGTCCTTGTCGAGGAGCGCATGAATGGTTTCCTTCGAATTCCCGGACAGGATTTGGCGAATCCGTTCGATGCCGAGGGAGTCTACCGACGTGGCCGGTCTGTCGGCAAGCCAGCTTTCGTAGGCGGCAAACCTGGAGCACAGGGCTGCCCAGTCGGAGGAACTGAGGCTGTCCAGTTCTCCCAGGACAGGGGTTACGATCTCAGAACGAAACCTTGAAATGGGATCTACCCACGCGGGGTTGATGCCCTCGACAAGAGGCAGGGGCTTTTCCGAACCGATAGCGGCAAGGGGAAACGAGGCGATCTTATCAGAGGAGGGAGACAGTTCTCCGGTTGAAATCATGCGATAATCGTCGAGGGACGGGTTGAGCATCGGAGACGCGGAAGAGTCGAATTCCGCCAGTCGGCAGCGTGTAAAGTAGTCGTCGATCTTGGGCCTCACCTTCACGAAGAGTGCATCGGCGGCATCGGTGGCTTCCCCGAAGGTGAGTATACTGCCGCCGTCATTTTCCGCCTTTTCCCACCACTTGGAAAATGCCTGAAGGTCGGTGAAAAACCGGTCCAGTTTTTCCCGGGAAATGCCCGGCAGACCTCCACGATCCTGCTCGGGTCCGAGACAGTTGATGATGTCCTCGATTACCTGCCTCGTCTCGTCGTCTTCGGCGGATTCCGAAGGAATGATCCCGTCTCCGTTGAATCTTGTCCTGGAGAAGATCTTGAGAGTGTCGAGGGTATCTTCCGGGGCGATGACGGGGCTTTCGGGTTTGCCCAGGTTTGCAAGGATCTGCCTGGCTGAAGAGAGAAGGCGCATGCCTTCCTCGTGACTGTCGTCGATGGCCGACAGGGGGAGCTCGGCCGGTGCACCCGTTAAACCGTCGAGATCCTTCAGCACCGATCGGGTCCATTGGACCGCTGCGATAATCTCGGGCACGCGGATGCGCCCGTCCCCGTCACTGTCGATGAGTTCGAGGGTCTTGACGTCGAATTCCAGGCCATGGGTAGGGCAGCTCAAGGCGGCCCAGAGTTTCTGGTCGAGGTGTTCGAGGGCCAGGATGTCAGCACCCGTTTCGATACGCACCTGATCGAAACCGCCGAGGCGGCAAAACTTCCATTTGTGAGAGCTGTTATTGGAACGATTTGTGCTGCCGGCCATTGGAGTGCCTCCTCGAGTGAAAATGCAGGACGCCTCCGCCAACAGATGCCGGACCGTTCATGGATCGAAAACCCCTCGTGGCATGAAGCCCCAGGATCTTCCTCCCACGGTAAATCGGCGGATGCCGCCCCACGGTAGATCTTACCTTTCTGTGTTGAAAGAACAAAAAGGACTTGGAAATAAGACTCGATGGCGAACGATACGGAAAAGATTTCCTGGTTGATTTATGCCGGATTATAAGGGCCTTATACCATGGGGGCGAAAAGATGTAAAGAAAAGGGAACAGGTCCTGGCCCGGCATTACAAGATCGCCCCGCGCTGTATGTGCATCGTGTTTACCTGCTTTTCACAAGCCTTAGAAAATGAAAGGCCCATGCGTCGAGATCCACGAACAGGCCGGGGTCCAGCATGATGTTGCCGTCCCGGTCAAACGTCTCACCGGTAAAAGCATCTTCGAGCACGCACTGCCGATCCCGAATGTCGTTCCATGGGATCCTGACCAGCGCCTGGGATCGGGTGCCGGAGAGGTTGACCACGATGCACAGTCGTTCATCTGCCTTTCGCCAGCACCATGCCACCAGGTTCGAGCAGGTCGGATTGTCCCGCCAGCCGCTCCTGTCGCACAATTCCCACTGTCCGTTCTTCAGTGGTTCGGATCTCAACGCATCGATCAAATGGCGGTAGAAATGGTGAAGTTCGGGGTCGATACGCTCTTCAGGCCTGCGGGTGAGAAAGACCGGTATCCGTACGTTTCTGCCTTCGAACTGGCCTTCATGGAACAGCCGGGCTCCCGGAAGGGTACTCGAAGCCACCGCGGCGGCACGTATCCGCCCCTGCTGGAAGACCGCGGCGGCGCGAGGTTCATCGTGATTCTCGATGAAACGAAGCAGCCTCTCCTGGTAAGACAAGTCGGCAAGAAGGTGCATCCGCACGCTTTCCGGACTGTCATGTACGAGGCGGTCGTAGAGTCTCTTATCGTAGCAGAAATCAAAGCCCTGCTGCTGGAGTTCCCATTCCAGGTCCCAATAGGCCTCCGCGACAAAAAGGACTCGGGGATGTTTTCTCCGCACCCCCTGTATGACCTGGGTCCAGAATTCATCGACAGGTTGCGGACCGGCCCGGTCGCCCCAAGTGTTTCGAAAGACGGAATTCAGAACCAGCATGGCCATGTCGCACCGCATTCCGTCGCACTGCCGGGCAATATCGCAGGCTGTTTCGATGAGCGCCTGCCGCAGTTTGGGGTGGAACGCGTTGAGCTGTAGCACGTCCTGCCATGCAGGGAAGAAGGGATCACGACCGCAGGCGAAAACCTCACCGTTCACTTCGGTAAACGACACCGGATCCCTGGCCGCATCTTCGAAGTCCCCATGGATGAAGTATTCGGGATGCTCCGTCACCCACAGATGATCGATAGCCAGGTGGTTGGGAACAAAATCCAGGATCAGGCGCACACCCCTTTTTCGAAGTTCACATCGAGCCGCGGCGAGCCCTTCGGGACCGCCCAGGCGGATGTCCACCGAGTAATTCTTGACGCAGTAGGCTGAACCGATCACTTCTTCGAAGGAGAGGTCGGGAAGAGCCTTGAAGAATTCCTCCACAAGACGTTCATTCTTCAGGGCTACGCCGAGCCCCGCGGCACTGCGTTCCCACACGCCCATGAGCCATACAGCATCGATTCCGGGCCATGTCACCGCGTCCCATTCCACGGCCGGCACGGAGTCCAGGGTCATCTGGCACCCGTATTTCCTTCCCATTTCCTGAAGCCATATCCACGTGTTGATCTCATAGATCACCGGGTGACGCGGCCATTTCTTCATGGTGGTGTCTCCATGATGGAACGATCTTTAGGCGACTCCCGCCGATCGGTTTCGAACGAACCGTTGAAGATGCGATGTCTTATCCGTCCGTGGCTGTCAGGTCACCGGGTTCAGGACGATCGTGCGGACACCTTTTCATAGGCGCCACGGATGGTGTCCCTGCCGATATCCAGCCCGAAGCCGAGCAGGAACGGAGCCAGGAAGTCCTTGACCGACGTGAACGTATAGGCTTCGTCGTAGGTCGTGGCTACGGCGATCACGCAGGAGACGATAAATGTAACCAAAAAACCGATGGATTCCGGAAAAGAGATTCCGGAACCAAATCTCGATTCGATGGGTTCCTTCACCGATACCGTCACGGCATCGGGCCGATGGGCGATTCTGCAGCGATCGGGAGTAAAGACGCTGATTCCCACTCCAAAGGTTCTCCATTCGGGGCCTGACCCGATGCCGGCGGCGACGGCCTTGCGTTTCAACCAGGACCTGGCAAGTATGAACTTACCCCGCCTCCTGTAATAATGGATCACCTTCCGCCCTTCGGTGTCCCCGGTCAGGTCCCCGAAATCCCAGCTGTAAATGAAACGATCCGCGAGGGGGCTCCTGTTGAGAGCGTCATCCTGGAAATGAAAGGCGTAGGTGACGGTTTCGTTGAGATAGACGGTGTCTTTCTGAGGAAAAACGTCGAATTCGTTTTCTCGGAGGGCATCCCGGATCATGGAGAGAGTAACGCCCCGCTGCCATGAAAGGCAATGGTCGACGGCATCCCGCAGATCGTCGTACCGGTTGCTCTGGAGGAGTTCAATCAGCTCGGATTGCAGTTCGCCGTACACGTTCGCGTTCTGTTCCTTTCGCAGGTCCTTGTGAAGATTCTTCAGGAAGCCGTGGTAGATGAGAACCCTGCTGTATTGGAGGTCCCACGTACGGAACGCGTCCCGCACCCCCTCCGGTTCTGCGGATCGAGTCCTGGACACTGCTCCGGATGTCAACCCGCCGGGTATGCTTTCCTGGCATTCTCGGACCAGGCGGGCAAGGTGGCTGTCGTGGATCTGTGTATCCTTCGAGATCTTTTCGAGGCTGTCCAGGCATTTCGCGTAATAGTCGAGTGATGATTTGCTTTGAGGGTCCCACTCGAGTTGGGATTCGGCTTCTTTTATCCTTTCACGGGCGGCTTCGGGCTGTTCCTGGAAGAGCAGGAGGTCGGCCTCGGAGAGGATCCTCCGTATTCTCTCTTCCATCGAGAAGGGAAGAACATCCTTCACGTCGATGTGAGCATAGACGCTGCTGATCTTCTCCCTGATTTCCAAGTGATTTTCGATGATTTCAAGAATGTCGTCCACGGTCTTGAGGCGTTCCGATGCGCTGGGAGTATAGGGCTTTGTGACATCGTTGAGTGCCTCGGCCTTGTTGATTTCCACCGTGAACTTGTGCTGAAGCTTGAGTTCGTAGGCTGTGAGCCTGCGGATCCTGTCGCGCAGATCCAGGATCTTCTCCCGGTTGACTTTTCGCCTGGATGCCACGGGCAGCAGCCTGGTGAGAAGCAGTGATGAGATCGCCCCCAGAAAGACCAAGGCGATTACCTTGTGGTTCCGGCTGTTCAGAAGGTCGCACCACGACATGAAAGGAGACTTTACCCCGATCATGAATTCCTGCCGGATATGATCGTTTTGCAGATCCTGAATGGAAAGGATCCCTTCGTAACTGCCTTTCCTGATGCGATCGAAGGTCAGGGTCAGCCTTCTGCTCTCCCCCTGCTCGAGAACGATTCTGCCGTGAGGGGAAACCAGTGCAGACAGCAATCCGGGTTGGCCGTTCAACACCAGAGATGCTTCGACGAAAATCTCTCGAATTCCGCCTCCCTCTGGATTGTGGAGCTTGATGGAAAAGCTCGACTGTTCAGGGGAGCCCGCAGCGAGATCGATTCTGCCGTCCCGGGAGTCGACCAGTTCGATGGGGGGAGGAGGTGTTTTATCAGCGGTGATTTCCAGGTCGTAAGCTTCCTCTGGTGTCCTGATTCGAATGAAGCCGCTGAACGGGCCGGGAACGGAAACGTCGGAGACTCGAACTGCCAGGTCTGTGGCCGTTCCGGCCTCGAGTGCAATGCGGACGAAATACAGATCTGAGCCGCTGCGGTGAAAAGCCATCCGGGCCTTTCGACCACTCGGCAGGTGCTGGATGTCGCCGGCGGTGGCTTCGATATCCAGGCGTCCGGCGGAAGGATTGATGAGCCGGAGTTGTTCAAGACCTTCTGTCTTTCCATAGGGAACCGGGATGCGAAGAGACTTTTCGGGGAGGATGGTCAATTCGGATGCAAGCAGGCAGGGAGTACAGGCGAAAAGGAAAACGGCAAGGAAAGCCGCCACTTGCATTGCAGTCCTCATGGCATCCTCCATCTCGATCCACCTGCCTGCCCCCGACTGTGTCACAGGAGGCGACGGGCATTCGGCATCCAGGAAGATTCTACTCGCACGAAACAAGCCCTGAAATGATCTCGACCAATCGCCTCGGATCGACGGGCTTCGATATATAGCCGTCCATACCTGCCTCCATGCATTTTTCGCGATCGTCCTTCATGGCATGGCCTGTCATCGCTATGATGGGAACGCGCGAGGCGGCATCCTTTTCCAGCCGCCGAATCGCCTGTGTGGCCTCCAGGCCGTCCATGACGGGCATGTCCACATCCATGAGGATCAGGTCGAACGCTTCCTTGCGGTAGATGTCGACGGCCTCCCTGCCGTTTGATGCAACCGATACGACAAATCCGCTTTTTTCGAGAATGCGGGAAGCCATGCGTTGGTTGACCATAACGTCTTCAGCGAGCAGAATTCGAAGGGTTCGGGAAGGGCACAATGTTTCTCCGGGTTTGTCCACGAGGGAATGAGGATCTTCTTCCGGAGCCGCCTCGCCAACCGCTGCTGCCAGGGGGGCTGCGTGTGCCTTCGAGGAATCTGCGGCGGGCCTGATGATCGGGAGAGTAAAACGAAACACCGATCCCTTTCCCAGTTCACTTTCGACCCACACCCTGCCCTTGTGTCCCTCGACCAATTTTCGGACGATCGCCAGCCCGAGCCCGGCACTCTTCTCTCCCCGAGTGCTCGTGACGCTGGTTGTCTGAAAGGGGGTAAAGAGCTTGTCGATCTCATCGGGCGGGATTCCGGGTCCTTCATCACGAACGGATACAACGGCCTCACCTTCCTCCTTACCCACTTCGATCCGAATCGTGCTCCCGGGGTGTGAAAACTTGATGGCATTGCTGATCAGGTTGTTGAGAACCTGCTCGATTTTTGACTGATCGAGCATCATATCGGTAAGGTCCCGGTCGGTGTCGTAGTGGTAGAGGACATGGATGTCTTTGTGCCGGGCAAGAAGGCTGTTAAGAGAGACGTTGTGTTCGATGAGGGAGATGAGATCGGTAGGCTTGAGGTCCAGTTCGAGTCTGCCTGCTTCTATTTTTGATATGTCGAGCAGGTCGTTTACCACGCGCAGGATAAATTCGCTGGATGACTTGATGGTCGAAAGAAACTCGACCTGTTCGGCCGTGAGAACCCGCGATGCTTCCAGCAGGAGGAACTCGCTGTAGGCCAGTATCACCCCAATGGGGGTACGGAGGTCATGAGCTGCCATGCCCAGGAACTGATTCTTGATGCCGTTCAGTCTCTGCAGTTCGGCGTTGCGGATTTCGAGTTCCCGTTGCATGGCAACGAGGTCTTCGTAGGCTTTTTCGAGTTCTTTGTTCTTTTCAACGGCATTTTCATAGGTTGAGAACAGCAGATCGAGTATCTGCATGCGGTCTGAAGTGATGAAATGCTTGCGCCCTCCGAACATGATCTCGATACTCATCTCGGACTTGGCGTGCTTTCTCAGTTCCTGGTTGAGCAGTATATTCTGTATGCGTGAGAGCAAAAAGTCCTTATTATACGGCTTGGTCACGAAGTTGTCGGCACCGCATTCGAGGGCCTTGATGACGTCATGCGGATTGGACAGGGAAGTGAGCAGAATGACGGGCAGATCCCGCAGCTCCGGATCGGCTTTGATTTGTCGGCAGAGTTCGTATCCGTTCATCTCGGGCATCATGATGTCGCTGATGACCAGTCTCGGTTTTTCCACGGAAAGGCAGGAGAGGGCCTCCACACCGTTTGAAGCGGTGGAGACGCTGAATCCTTGTTCTTCGAGGAAGTACTGCAGCTGCAAAGCCTGGGTGAGACTGTCCTCGACGATCAACAGTGGTGTACCCTTGATCATGTCCGATTCCTTGAAAAAGAGGGAGCCGCCCATAAAATCATTTATCCCGAGTGCCATGCCGGCTTGTGGATTGAACCAAATCCCGGAGCAGTCGCGCAATGCCTTCGGGCGGCAGCACATGAAGTGCGGCGCCAAGCTTGATGGCCTTTCCGGGCATGCCATGAACGACACTGCTGTCCTGGTCCTGTACCAGGGTGACTGCCCCTTGCTCTTTCATGGACTTCAATTCCTTTGCACCGTCTTCGCCCATTCCTGTGAGAAGCACTCCCACAGCCCTGGATCCGAAATTTTGAAGCACGGAACGAAAGAGATGAGAAACAGAGGGCCGAAGACCGTTTTCAGGCGGTTCCCTGGTCAGGAAAACGGTCCGGTCTGATGTTATCCCCATGTGATGTCCGTCGGGGGCGAAATAGACGTGCCCCGCGACGAGGCGCTGCCCATGAGTACCGATATGTATCGGGCGGCTGGTGCTCTGTTGAAGCCAGTCGACCAGTCCCTGCACAAAGCCCGGAGAAATGTGCTGCACCACGGCCAGTGGAGCGGGGAAGTCATCGGGCAGATTCGACAGAATGGTCTGGAGCACGGGCGGACCACCGGTGGACGCGCCGATTGCCACAAGGGCTATGGACGCGGGATGCTGTTTTCGGGGGGATCCGCCATGAGGCTTTGGGGTTGAAGCTGCACTCACGTACCTGGACCATCGTTTGACCACCTTGACCTCGGCCATCAGCCGGACCGTCTGTATCAATTCCTTTGCGTCCTGTTCCTGCCCCGGATGACCGTATCCCCGCGGTTTGGGCAGTATGGCCAGCGCCCCCGCTTCCATCGCCAGAAAACTCTTGTGCACTTCACCGGGGTCGTAACTGCCGCTCACAATGATAATGGGTACCGGCGATGTCTCCATGATCTTTCGAGTCGCCATGAAGCCGTCCATCTTCGGCATGTGAATATCCATGGTGACCACATCCGGTTTCAGCTTCTGCACAATCCGAACGGCCTGCTCTCCATCCGCCGCCGAGGCAATGACGCGGATTTCCTCGTCCGAACTCAGAATGCTCCGCAGGAATTCCTGAACCACCGGGGAATCGTCGACAATGAGGACATGGATCACCGGGTGCTCCTGCGAATTGGATCAAAAGCGTGGTGCGAGGAAGATTCCATCCAGCCTGCCGGGTCGGATGTCATAGGCGGCAAGAGACGAAAAAGCATACGTACCCCATCAAATAAGCCTGCGCAGGACATCCAGAAGATCACTCTGGTCGAAGCTGCTCTTGACGATGTACGCGTTGGCTCCCACATCGATACCTTTTTCCCTGTCTTCACGGGAGGCCAGGGCTGTAACAAGAACGACGGGCAGTTCGGAGAGGTCCTTATCCGCACGTATTCGAGCGGTCAATTCGAAGCCGTTCATGCGAGGCATCTCCACGTCGGATACTACAAGGTCAAACGGATCGGACCTGAGCTGAGTGTACCCGTCCAAGCCGTCAACAGCCAGTTTAACATGGTATCCGGCCGATTCCAAAATGTTCTTCAGCAGGGTTCTCGAAGTGATCGAATCCTCGACCACAAGGATCCTCTTTGTCCTTTCGCCGGCCTGCCGCGGCACGGCGGGAGTCGCCATGACGGGTGCGTGTGCAGCTTTAGCGGCCGATCTCATAAGATCCTGGACATTCAGAATGGGCACGGTCTTTCCGGTTCCGAGCACAGTGGCTCCGGCAATATTCCGTACCCTGGAGAGCTGTCTGCCGAGGCTCTTCACAAGCACTTCCTGTTCATCGAGCACTTCGTCCACCGCAAAGGCGATGCTTCGCCCGGAATGGCCGAGGACCACCACTAGAAGAAAATCCTGATCGTGCGGTTCCGCCTGTCTCCGGGGCAACTCCAGGACGTCAGCCAGGTATACCAGGGATACAACCTTGCCGTTCACGGCAATGGTTTCCATGTTTTCAACGGTTTTCACCTCCGAGCGATGCACCCTCGATACGCGTTCCATGCTCGATGTGGGGACCACGAACAGCCCGTCCCCCACTCGAACCAGTGCCCCCCGGAAGGTAGCAATGGTGAGGGGCACAATCATCCGAAACGTCGATCCTTTATCCCTTGACGTTTCGACGAAAACCGAGCCGCCCAGGGCCTCGACCTTTTCCTTCACGATGGCGAGCCCGAGTCCTCTTCCGGATATGTTGGTGATCAACCCGCTGGTCGAAACTTCAGATCGGAAGATGAGGTCCAAGGTCGATTTTTCGTCGAGGCCGTCCGCTTCCTTCCGCGATATCAGTCCGCGCTTTAAAGCCGCCTCCCTGACTCGTTGCGCATCGATGCCGGCGCCGTCGTCCCTCACAAGCAGTTCGACCCTGTCGTTGTCCGCGCGGGAAATATCCAGGCGGATCAGTCCGCGCCGCGGCTTGCCCTTGAGGCTGCGTTCGTCGGGTTTTTCAATTCCGTGATCCACGGCGTTCCGTACCAGGTGAATCAAAGGATCTTTCATCTCTTCCAGGATGCGCCGGTCCATTTCAATTTCGCCGCCTCCCACCAGCAGGTCCGCCTCCTTGCCCTGTTCGCGCGACAAGTCCCGGACCATGACCGGAAAGACCGCCAACAGCAGAGAAAACGGAAGCATCAAGACCTTCTTCATGTCTTCGATCAGGTAGTCCACCATGGCCGAAAGGGATCTCTGATCATGATCGGCCATCCTGGCCAGGTTCCTGAGACCGCTTTCCAGGGCATCGAGGCTGGCGGGAAGAGGGGATGCCGGCATGTCCTGAGTACTTCTGGCAGATCCTTTCCTGACGGTTTCCACCCTCGACAGCATCTGGTTCAGATCCGCCACCCGCTGCCTTGCGTTTATTTTCAGGGACACCATTTCCTGGACCTGCAGGAAGAGGGACTCCAGTTTCGATGCGGAAATCCTTACCGTGTCCGACAGGATGGTTTTCTGCCGCTGAAGCGCACTCGGTGTGCAGGCGTCGACTGCCGCCGTGGATTTCATATCCGGGGAAGGTGCAGCAATCTTTTCCGCTTCCAGGGAGGCTTCCCGGTCGGATCCGCGGTCCCGGGCCCCGGGAACCGGCAGACCCCCGCTGATCCGAACCGATACATCCACGGGCTCCGGTTGTCCTTCACCTCTTTTCCACTCCGCAAGACGGGCTGTTATCGCGTTCAGTTCCGTTCTGTCGATTCCCGGCTTCTCTCCATCCAGGAAGGAAATGAGCCGGGCGAGAAGTTCTACGGCGGCGTGCAGGGTATCGAGCAGCTCCCTGGGAGGAGAGATATTTTCCTTTTTTATCCCGGCCAGAACGCTTTCCATGGACTGGCAGAGGCTTTCGATATCGGTGAGATTGACGGCGCGAGCCGCTCCCTTCAGGCTGTGAGCCTCCCTGAAAAAGGATTCGGTTGCCGCTGCCCGCTGTTCGTCGGTAAGCTCCTGCTCGAGATCGAGCAGCCCCGAGGTCAGCGATGCGATGCGTTCACTTGCCTCGGTTTTAAATGCCCGCCGAAGTCTATGGAGGAATTCATCTTCCTTCTTCCCCATGCATTCCCCCTAGACCTTGTAGCGGCTCACCAGCATCTTGAGCTTCGTACCGAGCTCGTTCAAGGCATGTGAGGCCGTTTCGAGCTGCCTGGCACTTTCCACGTTCTGAACGCTGGCCTGCTGGATGTTCTCCATGGCCAGCGCCACCTGGTCCATACCCACCAGCTGCTGCTGACTTGAAGCCGCAATCTGGGTAGCCGCCTGCGAGGCTTCCGTGATGCCGTTGCCCAGAAGCACAATGGATTCACCGGACTGGGCGGACCTTCTCATGCCTTCCTCGACAGCCTTGCTTCCCTGCTCGGTGGCCATCACCGCCGCCGCCGTGGCTTTCTGAATATCACTCAATATCCCTCGAACCTGCGCTGTGCCCAGCTTGGACTGTTCGGCAAGGGTCCGGATCTCCTGGGCGACTACGGCAAATCCTTTGCCCTCCTCACCCGCCTTGGCCGCTTCGATGGAGGCGTTGACGGCCAGCAGGTTAGACTGGTCCGCAAGATCGTTCACCGTGGAAATGATCTCCCCGATGGCCTGACTCTGCTCGCTCAACTTCACGATACTTTCGGCAATGGATTCCATCTGTTCGCGGATGAGGTTCATCCCCTCGACCGTCTGATCCGTGGCCTTCTTCCCGGCCTGGGAGATCTGCACGGCCTTGCCGGCGCTTTCCGCAACATGCCTGGCCTTCTGACTGGCCAGGTGAGCCGTCTGCTTCACCTCCTCGACCGTGGTCGTCGTTTCGGAAACAGCCGTCGCCGTCTCGGAAGCTCCCGCTGCAAGTTGTGAAGAAATGGCGGATATCTCACTGATGGAAGAAGCCAGGATGTTCGCGGCCTCGAGGATCTCCGACGTCATGTTGCGCAGGCTCGAAATCATCCGGCTGAACGCATTCCCCAGGGTGTCCTTTTCAGACTGCGGCTGGACCTGGACCGTCAGGTCTCCTCTGCTCAGTGCATCCGCCGCCGCGGCAACCTTTGCCGTATGTTCGATCAAAGCGGCGAAATTGTGGGACAAAAGATCCTTGTCCGACTTGGGGACGATCTTGACGGACAGATCCCCCTGCCGCAGGGATTCTGCAGCTTCGGCGATCTTCCTGATGTAATCGATCATGGATCGGAACGAATCCGCCAGGCTGCCTATTTCATCCACGGACCGGAATTCGATCTTCTGGTTCACATCCCCCAGGGCTATGTCCCTGGCCGCCGCGGCCATCGCCGCTGCAGGATTGGTGATGTTTCTCTTGAGGACAAAACCGAGAACGAGGGCGGCGAGAACGGAAAAAGACGCCACGATGACAAGCACTCTCCTGCCGCTCCGAAAATCCGATGCCGCCTCGTCCGTTTTTTCCCTGATGTGCCGGATGGTTACATCTGTCAGCCTGGAAAACCGTGTCGTCAGCGGATCGATGGTTCGATACAGATCGTTCTTGATGAAATCATCCAGCTGCTCCCTGTCCTGGCTGCGGACAATCTCGGTGAGCCTGTCCAGGGACACACCGGCGGTCTTCTTGAGTGCACCGATTTCTTCAGCCAGCTGTCGTTCGTCTTCGTCGAGGTCATGCAGGAGATACTTCTTCCATTCGTTCACGATGATTTCCCTAGCCTGCATGATACTCGCCTGGCCGTCCGCCCACGTCATCATACCGCCGCGCATCTTCTGGCAGGCATCGACGATGTCCACGGCAAACTTGTCGGAGATGAGCTTGAGCTGCCCCAGGGGGATTGCATGATCTTCGTAGATGATCCGCAGGATCCGTTCTCCCTCGTTCATGGTACTGACTCCCTGGTAGCCCACAACGGCGCAGAGGAGCGAGACAAACAAAAATCCACCGATCAGTTTTGGTCCGAGCCTGAGTCTGCCGAGCATGATACTCCTCCTCCGATCCTGTTCCCCGTTTCCATCGCTTATGTCCTGCACAGGCCACGCCGGGTTGTTACAAGACCTGCTGCAGATCTCGCTTCCTCCAGGCGGCTGTTCGGAAATCTTCTCAAAAGTCGACCTCCTCGTGAACCCGAATCTTCGGGTCCTGAAGGATCTTGCCGGCATCGAGCACTACTGTGCCGTCACGAGTGATTCCTTTCAGGTATTCGAGGCGAATACCGCTGAGGGTCGGCAGTGAAGGCTGAATCTCTTCTTGCGGGATGAGGGAGACTCCAACTACGACGTCCGCCAGAATACCGAACTCCATTTCCGGAGCATGGAGAATGATGATCCTGTTGAGGTCGCTCAGACCTTTTTCGGGAAGGTCGAAGAACCTCTTGATATCGACCACGGAAAGAATCCGCCCGCGCACGTTCACGATGCCCCTCACGAAGGAGGGCGTGCAGGGAAGGGGAGTCAACTCCTTGAGGGGATAAACCTCGCGGATGTACTTCGACTCCAGGGCATATTTTTCATCTGCCACCATAAATTCGACGACCTCGATGTGGATGCCGGGAGGCTTGTCCTTCACAGGTTGTCGAGCGAGTAGTTTTGCCCTGGATTTCAATATGCTTTCCAGTGCCTGCGCGTTCCCGTCCGTTTCCTCTTCAAGAAGGAGCCGGGTTCGCTCAAGCCGTCCGCGGATTTCCGCCCAGTCGACGGGTCCCCCATGCCCTGCTGAACCTTCCTTCCGCCTGCTGCTCATTGCAGACTCCCAGTCTCCGTCATGGACCGGATGATTTCCGCCAGCCTTCCCGCGGTCAATCCTTCCGATTCCTCGATAATTGCATTCGGATCCATCCGGCCCAGAAGATCAAGGGCCACCTCGAAATTTCTTCGGGACTCCCTGTGTCTGCCCTGGATGCGGGCGATGTTTCCCAGGCCGAAGTAGGCCAGGAAGAAGCCTGGTTCCAGGTAGATCGCCCGTTTCAGAGCGGCGGCGGATTCATCCAGCCTGCCCAGTTCCTGCAGGACAGTGGCGAGAAGGTATCTGAACACGGGATCGAGCTTATCCGCCTCGATGGCCTTTTCACACCAGTCCAGGGCGGAGACGAGTTGGCCCTGGTTGGCCAGGGAGCGGATAAGCAGACGGATCAACTCGTTTCTTCGGGGCATCTGCCATCGGCCTGGATCGCCGTCGGGAAGGGCTTGAATGATTCGTGCACATGCATCTGCGTATCTCCCTGAGGCGTAGAGGTCATGCGCCTGTTCGTAAACGCCCGAGTCGGGCGGATGCGCTTCAGCAGTTGCTGTTATCGGCTCCGTCCCGGGAAACGACGGCCGGGCATTCTCCCCGTGCGGTTCGCAAACCGATGCGGGAGAGCCGGTCTCCACTGTCCATGGGAGATCCGTCTCGTAAGAAGATGAAATACTCGTGCCGTCCACATCAGCGGGCCGCTCGGATGGAGACTCCGCCTTTCTGTAGAGTACGGCTCCCGGGAAATTCACGGTGGTCAGCCGCCGGAAGAGGCTTTGGGATGCCTCGCTCGGACTTACGATCAGCCAGCCGCCTTCGGCAAGAAGATGTGTAAGTTTGTCTACAACCCGCCGGGACTGCGCGGGAGTGAAGTACATCAAGACATTGCGGCAGAAAAGGATGTCCACTCCGTTTTCTTCGCTGAAAGGCAGTCGCCACGTATCGTCCGCGAAATTGAGACAGGAAAACCGCACCATGTCCCTGATGTCCTGTCGCACTTCCAAGCGATGCTCGGACGTCTCGGTGAAGTAGAGTTGCTGGAACCAGGCCGGCGAGGTGCGGAATGACCATTTGCCGTAGACCGCGCGGCGTGCTTTGTCGAGGAAACGCCGGTTGACATCCGTTCCCAGGATGGTGATCCGCCAGCCCCTCAAGTCGGCGATGGATCTTCGAATCATGATGGCCGCCGAGTACGCTTCTTCTCCTGTGCAGCAGCCCGCACTCCAGATATTGATCCTTTGTTGACCTCCTGCTTTGCTGCGTATCATCCTGGGCAGGATCTGGGATTCAAGGATTTCGAAAACCCTTCGCTCCCTGTAGAAGTATGTTTCACCCACGGTGAGGTGATCGGTCAGGGTTTCCACGTGCTTTGCGTCACAGTTCGGCGAGATGAGCACCTGTGCGAAGTCGAGGGCATCCGCGTAACCCAGGTCATGGGCTGCGGCGATCATGCCTGCTTCGAGGCTTTGCCGGCGCTCGATCGGGAAGTGAAGTCCCAGCGTGTGGCCGACAAACTCGATGCAGCGCATGATGATTCCGTCGGGAAGTCGAGTCTTCATTCCGAATTCGCCTCGCCTGCATGGATGGTTCTATCCAGGACCTCTTCCTCCTCCGGGAGAAGCAGCCTGGGCAGGTCCTGGATAAGGACGATGTCATCCCCGTACACCATGGCTCCCTCAACCGGTCCCGACTCCGAGAAGAAACCGCCTCCCCTGGCCACCTCGCTCTCGTCGCATTCGATGGTTCCGCGGATATCGTCTGCCCACAATGCCACGGTCCTGTCCGGCATTCCCACAATGATCATGCGATCGTTCAACCTCGGAGGCCTGGATTCCATGCCGAAGCGCACGCGAATGTCGATGACGGGTACAACCCGGCCCTGCAGATTGATGATTCCCCGGACCACCCGTGGAGCTCCAGGCAGAGGCGTAATGTACGCCATGCGAACGATCCTTTTCACCGCATGCAGAGGCACGGCAAAGGTCCTGTCACAGAGGTCGAACAGAAAATATTGCGTCGTTTTCCGCATATGGTCAGACCCTTCTGGAAACAGAGCATTTGGCAGATGGGAACCCGGCTTCGAATGGGATGATAATCCTTTGCACACGTGGCAGAATTCATCTGGAGCGTCTGTTCGCCTCGGAGTACAGACTATAGAATTCTTCTCCTTTCAGACTTGAAAGGGGTGGGAGGGGACTTTTCAGCCTGCACTCTTATCAAAGGAACACATATGCAGAGGCAGTCGGGGAGAAGAACTGCGTATGCAGTGCCCCGCCGCGTCATGTGCTCCAGTATTCGGTTGCCGTAATGCGTTATAGATCGTGTGCTCGAAACCACTTCGACTCATGAGCATTGCCGGCGAAGCATCATAAAAGTCCTTTTTGCCTGAAATTCCTCTAATCACCTGATCAAATAGCATAATCAACGAAGTTTGAGTACCCCAATTTTAAATGCCGAAAAGTATCCGCATATTCATTTCGAACGGATGAACCCTAAAGAAATGGGAAGGGGCCTGGAAAAAAAGATGGATAGAGCAGGCTGGTCGGGAGGGGTAAAGAGATTTTCATGGCGCGATCTGCGCTTGGGCTGGATTCCCGCCTTGAGACTGTGTCGTAATTGTAGGGCCTGGGAGTGGATTTTTATGGTTTAATAGGAATAAAAAATAGGCAAATCGGAAGGTTATGTGGTATAGTGTAGCCCTGAGAGCAGGAGGAAAAGGGCTATGGCT
>JABUEY010000073.1 GCA_013314815.1 Syntrophobacteraceae bacterium | reverse complement strand
TTTTACAAGATAGATGACGTTCTGAATGGATTTGCTCTCGGTCTCGAGAGTGTGCTGCTCGATGTCCTTCTTGGTAAACAGCATCAGCACGAGGGCGGTTACCACGAGGATACCGATCACAAAAAGAAGCATTCTGGTCTTTATGGAACGAAACATGGGTTTTTCGTCCTCTAGTTTGGAGACAGACCGGGATGGGCTCTCCGGTTCACGGAAAGCCTGTTCTGAAAGAACCTGCCTCACCTGGTGCGGCAATCCGCAAGAATCCTGCGGCGAAGCGCACATACCTTAGCACACGACAGGGCACCGGTCTCAATGAAAATTCACAGGAATCGTCACTGGAGGCTGTCGCGGAATCAATCTCCATCCCGAATTCGACCGCAGTAGATTCTGCGTTTCGACATTCCGTTGAACTTCAGGCAAGAGATATAATGCCTTTTGCGACCATCCCCGGCGAGCGGAACGGAGATGCAGGGCCTGGACGGCGGACGGATACGATCCGCTGCCGCTGCTGTTCGGACCCGGCTGCCGGCTTTACCGTCTTTCCCATTCGTTCGGCAAAACGGGCCGAACAGGTCCGGCATTTTCTCATAAACGGGCACCCGAACAGTCGCACACCCACAACAACGTCCTTCCCACAACAACGTCGTCACCGCGGCAACGTCGTTCCCGCGGCAACGCTGTGCCCACTACATCGTCATCCCAAAGGCGGGAATCCAATCCAGACGGCGATCGCACCACAAAATATAGCGGAATAACGTTTTGATTCCGGATGGCTTTTGGATGTCATCGATCCTGTTGGAAACCGTGCACCGGGTATCGCGGCCTGCCAGGAATAACGAGGCATTCTGTATGCAGAGGATGAAAAAGACATCGAAGGGGATGGCACATTGAGTCGTGCATATTTATCATTATTTGAGTAAATGAATGACCAGCATGCATATTCTTCATTATGCGAAATGGTCTCCGAGCAGCAAAGAAAGTGCCTGCAGTGAACGAACAGATCTCATCCGGAGCCGGCTTTTACCAGGTGGCACAATGTAGAGCAGTTTTGAATTCCGTCATGCATCAGGCGATCTCGTGACAGAAAGAAAGCCACGCAGTGGATTTGGAACATAATCCAGTGCACTTTGGAAAAATCATACGCATTAGCGTGATACGCGGTATCTTCAGAATTCACCTTCCTGCCGGCGCCTTTGCCGGGACGCCGCATCGCCTCCCCAGATTTCTTTTCCTCCCCGGTAAGTGAAAACCGTTTCAGGAGCAGATCCGGCGATTGAAGCAGGAACTTCGATGGAGATCGTTGGCGTGAAGAGGATCGTTTCGGGAAATGCCTCAGGTTGTTGTCCCGGCCTTGACGGTCCGTTGTTTATGGTTTGTAAAGGAGGGAAGCCGGTATCGGGAGAGGTGCGGCAAGGTCTTGCGTGTGCCGGAGGATGCCTTTCCCGATTCCCGTCCCTGTTTTCAGAAAGGAGCAAGGTCATGAAAAGTGTAGACTTGAAATGGACAGGCGCGGTGGCACTTCTGCTGATAACCGTATCCTTTCTTCTTGCAGTGTCGGGAGGCGCCTTCGCCCAGGTCCCGATGAAGGATGTGCTCAAGGAAGGCGTCAAGGGAGGGGCCATGGAGATGCTTGGAGTCAAGCAGCCGGTCCAGGGGCAGGCGGAGATGATGGATGGGGCGAAGTTGATGATGGACGGCAGGCGGATGCTGAAAGACGAGCTGGTCAGGAAGGGTAAGATAAAGGAAGGAGCTGCGCTGGAAGGCGAACTGATGATGTCGGAAGGGTACGAAATGATGGTCGACGGCGACAAGCTTCTCCAGGCTCAGAACACCGCGGAGGGCAAAAAGAAGATGTTGGACGGGGCAAGAATGATGAAGGAAGCCAGGAACAGGATGACATCCGATTTGGCCAGGAAAGGCATGATCCGTGAAAAGAAACCGACGCAGGGGGAGTTGATGATGAACGACGGTGAAGACAAGTTGAAAAGCGCAGAAACGTTGATGCTCAAGTAGGGTAAGGCCCTTGCATCGTTTGCCTTCACTGGTGGGAAATGGCATGGATTGCGTAGGTGCCGGAACAAAGAAATCCTGGTTCGGGTCAAGTCAATGGAGGAATTCATGGCTGCGGAAATCTCGCTTGATAAGTTGCCATGAATACGGCGGTTCACCAGGTGAGGTCCCGGTGATGCTGTGCCGGATGCGTTGATCGGTATCTGAAGAAGGAGGACGAAATGGCTATCGGCAACAAGATGGCGGCGGAATGTCTGGGCACATTCTGGCTGGTATTCGGAGGCTGCGGCAGTGCGGTGCTGGCTGCCGCCTTTCCAGAGGTGGGCATCGGGCTGCATGGTGTCGCTCTTGCTTTCGGATTGACCGTTCTCACCATGGCCTTCGCCATCGGGCATATCTCGGGATGCCATTTGAATCCGGCAGTCTCTGTGGGCTTGTGGGCAGGAAAAAGATTTCCTGCTTCTGAACTTCTGCCTTACATCATTGCTCAGGTGGCTGGGGCAATCATAGGAGCCGGCGTCTTGTACCTGATTGCAAGCGGCAAGGCGGGATTTGACATTGCGGGAGGTCTTGCATCCAACGGCTATGGAGAACATTCGCCGGGCAAGTACAGTCTCCTGTCAGGATTTGTCGCCGAAGTCGTGCTCACCTTCATGTTCCTTGTCATCATCCTCGGGGCGACGGACAAGCGGGCTCCCCAGGGGTTTGCTCCCATCGCCATCGGCCTGGGGCTGACATTGATCCACCTCATCGGTATACCCGTTACCAATGTTTCCGTCAATCCAGCTCGAAGCACCGGACCGGCGATCTTCGTGGGTGGATGGGCCCTCCAGCAACTCTGGCTCTTCTGGGTGGCGCCCATCATCGGCGCATTGCTCGGCGCGGTGGTCTACCGTGGAACAGCCGGTGATTCGAAGTGATCGATGCCGGGACAACCCGCTGACGGAGGGCGTTTTCCCCCCGTTGGCGGGAAATCTCCAGTGCTGGAGCCGGAATTGCCGCCGGGAACGGAGCGCCGTGGTTTCTCCCGCGGTCTCTACTGAGGGGAAGTCAGTTTCAGCCCCACGATGCCGGCAATGATCAGAGTGATGAAGAGCAGCCGCAGTGGATCCGTGGATTCCCTGTACATCCATATTCCGAGAACCACCGTCCCAACGGCTCCGATACCCGTCCAGACGGTGTACGCGGTGCCAAGTGGAAGATCCTTCAGGGCCTTTGCGAGAAGAATGAAGCTTGCAGCCATGCCGACAAGCATGATCAGGGTAGGAGCCAGCCTGCTGAACCCAGCCGATGCCTTCATCGCTACGGCCCAGACGATTTCGAAGAGTCCCGCCAGGAAGAGAAATATCCATGCCATTATTGTCCATCCGGTCTTTGCAGGTAACGGTTGAACCCAGGCCGATGTCACACCGATACATGACAGCCGGTTATCCTGTCAGTCCAACCTGACGATTCAGACCGGACAGTCTTGTAAAACAGGCGTTTCGCGCGGCAGTATAAACATACAAGGCTTGAAAGGTCCAGTTGCTTCAAATTGCCTTGAAATCCATCCGGACCCCGTGTGGATGAAGGACGAGCCCCGCTTTGAGGTCTAATGCCACGACAGGTGTGCGAGGGATTTAACCGTGTTTTCCCCATAAACACATCTTCCATCCCCGGTGACAGGCAGAGTGGAGTTCTGTGCCTCAACTTTACGCGACAGCACAAAATGGCAGAAAAGAGGTTCCTCCATAAATGCTTATCCTCCGGGTGATAAATATAGCACAATATTGTTGCAAAAGGAGATAATCTTTCGAAAGAACGGGGTCCCGTTACCATCTTGATCTTTCTTAACTTAGGTCTGGACAAAGGGGCCAACCCTGTCCGATATCGATCGGACCGGATGGATATGCGGCCAACCCCAGGACAAAGGGGCCAACCCCACCCGGATAGTTGTCGCACAAGGGTGGAATACACCCACAACAACGCCATTCCCGCAACAATGTTATTCCCATAACAACGTCATTCCCATAACAACGTCACTGCCTCCACAACGTCATTCCCGCAAAAAGCACCGGAGGTACTCGTTTACCAAATAAACCAATGAAGAGGTTCATTCTTTGCGGAGCGGAAATCTGCACAGGGCTTGGAGCGTGCTTTGCAGGCGGCCGCTTCCGGTACCAAGCATATTTGACACGCATCGCACTGGCTTGTGGCAGCACCACCCCTTCGAATCGACATCATAACAATATTCTGACGATATATAAGGAAACTGATGCAGCATGGGTTTTGGCCTGGGGGGGAGCACCGGGAATGCGGGAAGAGGGAAGGGCAATACAATCGAGAATGGGTTCCGAGGGCCGGTTTGTGAAACAGGACGGAGCAGGCCGTCCATGACAGGTCCGGTGGAGTGCAGGGGCTGCGGGAGGAATCCGGGTCAGGCACGATGATTGCTTCTCTATTCTGTTGTCTGCAACAGGAGTGTGAGATGGTGACGTCGGTTTATTTTTTTCTCGGTTTTGTGTTCGGTTTTGCGGGGATGCTCCGCATTGGCGAGGAACCCATGGCGGGGAGTGGAGCACTTCTGGTCAGCGGTCTTCTCGTTATGGCCGGGATTGACCGGCTTTGCCGAGGTGAGAACGAGACGAACAATTAACAAGTCGATCAGGGAGGATCCTTTGGGAAGAAGATCTGGACTGTCCCATTTTATGCAGATGATGGTGGCCTGTCTTTTCACGGCCCTGGTATTTCTTGATCCTTCGCTGTTGGCGGCTGTCGAAGGGCTGGAATGGTCATGCACGGCGGAAGGGGTCTTCGTCTCATGCTCGGATACGCGAAGCTGGGTGCCCTGCCAGGACTTCAGGTCTCGAGGGACAGCGAATGCGGCAGACAGGCTCGAGGCGGTGATCAAGGCAGAGGAAGAGTGTTCGGACGATATGATCCGAAGGATGATGTTGGCAAACCGGAGCGGGAAATCCAGTGTGAAGGACCGTTGTGCAATGACCGTGTGTGAGTTGAAACAGGGGGATTGACGGGTTTGTCGGGGAAGCGGGAAGAGGCTTTGCTGCGGGTTCGGTTTTTTGGTACTAAGTGTTCGATGCATGCAGTAATATTGCCTCATGAAACCTGCGAAGGCAATCCGAGGAAAGGGGGGGAGTTCGGTTCCTGCAATGAGGATCGCTGCGGGGCTTATGTTTGTCCTTTTCATGCTGCTTGGGGAAATCCCGGCTGCCTGGCGATCGGCCTGCGCGGAAGCAGCGGTCGGCAGGGACGCGCCGCGCTTTTTTCTCGCCGACTTGGACGGCCGTGTACATAACCTTTCCCAAATGAAAGACCAACCTCTGCTCCTGCTCTACTTCTTTGATCCGGGCTCAGAAACAAGCCGAAACGGGCTGATTTCGCTCGGTGAGATCTCGAAGCGCTACAAGCAGGCGGGCGTCGTCGTCTGGGCGGTGACGGCAGCACCGGCGGACCAGGTGCGCAGCCTGCCGGCGGTCGAATCCCTGCCGTTTCCGATACTGCTGGATACCTCCGGAGTCAGTGAGCTTTACCAGGCGGGAGTGGTTCTTCCAGCGGGTTTTGTCGTCGAATCGGGTTCCATGATCGTCTTCCAGTTCGAGGGTGCGGGGAAGAGCGCAGAACTGAAGCTCGAAAGATTTCTGGAGCAGAGTCCCGCAGTTGCCGCTGCGGCCAAGGCCGATTCGTTCGAAGCGCTTCGAGGTCAGGCCATGCAGGCCATCGAACGACGGCAGTACAACGCGGCGATCCAACTCTCCGAAAAGGCTCTTTCGATGAAGAAGGATCCGGATGTCTACCTGTCTCTCGTCAGGGCCCTTGCCGCACTCAAAGAGGACTACAGGGCGGAGAAGGCCATTAACGAGGCGCTCGTCAACTTTCCTCGGGATCCAAGGTTTCATGAGACCCACGTGAGGTTTCTGCTGTCCGCGGGAAGGTCACTGGAAGCGGGGAGTGCCCTCGACAGGGCTTTGCAGGTGAATCCCGGGGATCCCGCCCTGGAGGCTCTCCTGAAATCCATCCCTCCCAGGCACGACTCATCCTCGGTCTCCTCCCCTGCGGCCAGGGTCCCGCCCCGGCAGGCTTCGGCGGACCAAGTGGATCCAGAGACACCGCCGAACATGGCGGGCATTCCGTCTCCTCTTGTGAAAAAGACCCACGAGGAAAGAGACCGCAAGGCAAGGGACCTCTTCGACCTGGCATCCAGGGAGAACCCGCGGCTCAAGTGGGACGACTGCCTGGCGAGAAAGGCTCGGCAGAGAGCTGCCGATATGGTCGAACGGAAGTACTTCTCCCACAAGGATCCGAAAACCGGGAAAAATCCCGCCTGGGAACTGGTGAATTCCTGTTACGAATGTAAATATGCGGGGGAAAACCTCTCCCGCGGGCATGAATCGGCTCGAACTATTCATCGTGCCTGGATGAAAAGCAGCGCGCATCGGGAGAATATCTTGAACACCAGGTTCAGTATTCTCGGTGTTGCATGTCATGAAGACATCTGTGTGGGGCTCTTCGCCGGTCTTTAACCTAGCGGTCGCCGGTTGCCGCCAGGCGGAAAAGTTCCACGGGAACGAGGACCGATCCTCCCTCTGTTACCCTCACCTGTGCCGCCCAGTCTCCATGAGCCTCGAGAGTGAGCCGCACCTCGTGCGGCCCGGGAGGCAGTTGGATGGTGACGGGGGTCGTCCCCTTGAGTTCTCCATCCACCATGACCTGCGCTCCAGCGGGTGTGGTTTCGACCTTGAGAAAGCCGGGTTTGCGGGCAATTGGGGAAGCGGCCGTTCGAGGAGAAGAAGGTGCGAGCGATGGATCGATGACGGATTCGGCGGAGTGTGTTTCAGCGGGTCTGCGGTCGGGTGAAAAAGCGGGAGGCTTATGAGGGATCTTTTCCTGCTGCACGCTGCTGAAGAACCAGCCGATGCCGATGATGACAAGCGCTGCGGCCAAGGAAGAGAGATAAAGGCCGATTCTTCCTTTCTGTTGAACGGGTTCGACAGCGGGTGCGGAATCCATGCTGTTGTGCCGGCAACGATGGAGAGCCTCCACCAGCTTCTTCCCCGACGGCATGCGATATTGCGGGTCTTTTTCGAGGCACTTCATGATCGCGTCGGAAAGTGCCATCGGAATGGCCGGGTTGAGGGAGGCCGGTTCCTGCGGATGATCGCCCGTTATGCTGCGAAAAAGCGCGGCCAGGTTGTCCCCTTTGAAGGGACTTTGTCCTGTCGCGGCTTCGTAGAGGATGACTCCCAGAGAGAAAATATCCGCCCGCCCGTCCACGACATGGCCCGTCACCTGTTCAGGGGACATGTAGGCAGGAGTCCCCAGCAGATCGCCGGCGCGGGTTTGCTGAGTGTCTTCCAGGTCTTCGATGTGCGCGATGCCGAAGTCGGTGATCTTGAAGCGCATCCCTGGTTGAACAATAATGTTGCTCGGCTTGATGTCCCTGTGAACAATACCTTTGCAGTGGGCGTATTCAAGGGCTTCGGCCACCTGCATGCCGAGTTCGACGACGTCCTCGATGGAAAAAGACCTGTTCTGAAGGGCGACGTTCAAGGGTTCGCCTTCGATGAATTCCATGGAGAGGAACACCGCGCCATGGTCTTCACCGACATCGTAGAGGACAACGATGCCCGGGTGGGAGAGACGGCCGACGGCCCTGGCTTCCTTTTGAAAGCGTTTCATGGATGATTCGCTGGATACGCGGTCCCTGCGCAGGACCTTGAGAGCCACCAGGCGGTCGATGTTCGGGTCGTGGGCCTGGTAAACCACCCCCATGGAACCCTTTCCCAGTTCTTTCAGTATGCGATAGCGCCCGTAGTGCATCGCCTGGTCTCCGGATCACATCGGAAGTTCGACTGCCTTTTCCCGGTTCGGGGCGCTCCCGGCAAGTGACGCGGAAGCCTGGATGAAATCTCGCTTGTGATGGACGTCCCCTCATGAAAAGAATGGACATCCCGAAACAGTCATTGACAGCCCCGTGATCAGCCGGGAAAATAATAAAGAGCTTCAGATCCATATGCAACAACATCGTGGAAGACCTGCAGAGTTGTCCATTGAACGTGCCGGATCCGCGCATCATTCCCCGGATGGTTCGATCGGTCTTCTGCCGGTTGCCTGTTTGTCCCATCCGGATTCGCCTGATGCCGTACGCTGTGGTCTCGGTGGATGGCCAGCCGTAACCTTGGAGATGACTCAATGAATCCAGTTGAAAAAAAAGAAGCGGTTTATGCCTATCTGCGAGAGGAATTTCCCGGCTGCGAGGTGACGGAATGGGCCGATTCGGGGTATTCCGGAGTCGCGATTGAGATCCGTTGCGGAGATAAGGCACATTATGCAGTCATCGCCGAGGATTTTCTTGTCGGACACAGGGCATCGGAAATCGGGCCTGCGCTGGATGAATTTCTACTTTCCGAACATTTGAGGGAACTTGGGGCCACCCCCGTACTGGTCACTGCCTCCGGATTGTCCCTTTAGCTCCGAAGTTGAGCGGGCGCGGGAAGTCACATCGAGACATTCCCGGCAAGGACTCTAGACCGGAAAAGACGGCGGGAAGATGATCGAGGCCGTCCTTTCCGGATCGGATTTCAGTTCTGCAGGAATTTTTCGAGCCTGTCGTAGCTGATGGCATTCGCGAAGGCGACCATTTCGTCGGGTTTGTCCATCCCGCGCGCCTTGATGGAAACAAGCATCCGGTTTCCAATGACGATGCTCATTTCACCTTCCCGGTCCTGGGAGGAAAATCTCTGGATGGCATTCCGATTTTTGATTTTTACCAGTTTGGTTCCCGGTTGGCCTGCATGAAAGGCGGGGTTGTTGTAAAACATCAACACCGACTGCAGCAGGGGAGAATCGGTCACGATCTCGATATCCACGGCCCTGTCGCTGTCGTCCATGTAGTAATGTTTGGATGCGCTGATTCCGCCGCCCAGGAAAGAAGCCGACGTGAAGTCGCCAGTGGATTCCTCGGCTTTCCACCCTTCCAGCGGGTCGGGAAAGATATCCTTCAGCCCCGATGCCTGTTTCTGCTGGATCTGGCCCACGGCAAACGAGAGGCTCCTCACCGCCTCGGAATAGTTCCCTTTCTCATACAGACCCAGCCCCTCCCTGATCTGGTCCGCAATTTCATCACCCATCGCCGAGGTGCCGAAAGGGACGACCACAAGTGCGAATGCCGCAATCAGGTTGACCATTGTCTTTACCCTCATCTTTCTGTCCTCCTCTTTGAAATAGACACCGATTCCCGACAGCATCGTACCGATCCCCGCAGGCCGAACGCCTGCAACGGCATATCCCTGAACGAATGGATCTCTTCCACAAGACGGCAGAAAAAAGCGCCGCTCCGAATCCTGCTGACCAGCCTGCCATAGTCGAAGGCTTGCCTCCATTCCCTGCCCGGATGGAATTCAAACGTACAATCGGACAAAGAGGCGGACAGGGGAAGATAAAAATGCCCCGCCGGCTGAAAAATCAGGTTCATCACAGACGAGTTCCTACAGTGCTTTCCACGCAAAGGATCGATGGCGTCAGAAAGTGATTCGGCATCACAACGTCATTCTATATCACAGCGTCATACTATATCAAAACGACATGCCATATTACAAAATCATTCCTGCGAAGCTGTTAACGTCATTCTTGCGAAGGCGGGAATTTAGTCTAAATGCAAATCGCGCCACAAAGATCTCTCCACCCTGGATTGCGTTGATCTATCCATTCTATCCATTCCTTCGACCACGCCCAGGCTCGTGATGAAATACCCGGTCCACCGTATTCGATGTTACACCGACGCACTGCGTACCGTCTGCCTGGCATGAATGTATACCAAGAATTGTCTGGTCATGCACAGTCAGCCTTTCTGGATTCCAGCCTTCACGGGAATGATATTGTAGTAAAAATGACATTGTAGTAGGAATACCGTTGTAATAGGAATGGAATTGTGGTGAGAATGACGTTGTTGCAGATGTATTCCACCTTTTTGCGACAAAGGAATGTATTTGGACTGCATGGGCTGTTGGATGGTTCTGCGTGCAAATGCCCGGGAGGAAAGACGAGGAAGATGCCGTTATGCATGATTTAAATCTGCTCATCATGGTGACCTGGAAGGAGGAAGGGAAATGGCGGCTCTACAGGCTGTTGAAATCTCGGTGCAGGAGCGTGCACATTCTGCAGCCGTTCCTTCTGAAGGAAGGTGTGCATCCATGGATAAAACGGTGCTCCAGACTTCTTTCAGAATTTTATCTGCCTCTAATCGCATGGAAAAGAAGAAAACATTGCGATTTCATCATTTCCTGGACTATGAGATTCGGCATCTGTTATGGGGTCCTGAACAGGCTGTTCCCCTCGAAGGGAAGCGCGAAGCATGTTCTGTGCGATTTCCACATCAATCCGACTCGTAAAGATCCCGTCTACCGGCTGAGGCTGAAGCTATTGTCTTTTTCCGTTCCGGGGATCGATTTCTTTCTGTGCACCTCCACGAGGGAAGAACGAATCTATTCCGAGATGTTCCGCATCCCCATCGATGCGATACGTTTCTTTCCCATTGCCCCTCCAGGTGATCTTCCTGGAAGCTGCACATTTCCCGTCGAGGATTACGTCTTCTCCTACGGAAACAGTGATCGGGATTACGAAACGCTTCTTCGAGCGGCGAAAGATTTTGATGCCAGGGTTGTGATCGTTTCCCAGGCGTATTCCCCGAAGACGGCCTTGCCGGACAGCGTGGTTCTGCTGCAGGACAAAGTCGCATGGCGCGATCTGGTGAGGCTCATCGCGGGCGCCCGGGTGGTGGTGATGCCTCTCCAGGATTTCAACATATCGGCAGGCCAGACCGCCATGCTCGAAACAATGATCATGGGACGCCCCCTCGTGGTGACCTCGAACATGGCAACAGTTGAATATGCCACACATCTGCAGTCGGCTCTGTTCTACGATGCGGGAGATGCGGAGCAACTGGCTTCGCACGTGAGACTTCTGCTTGAAAACCGGGAACTGGCCGAAGAGATGGGCAGGAAGGCCGGGTGGGAGGCCGGCCGATTCTTTGATCTGCAGGCATCGATCCTGCTGGATGTCCTGCAGCGGTTGGCGGAGGCTCGCGACCCGAAGTGAAAAGCAGCCAGGGATCCGCCAGAAAACGGGGATCATGCCCCCGTTCTTTTCAGCATTCGGATCAGGCCGTAGCAGATATCGAGGCAGTCTTCGAGTTGTCGAGTCTTGAGAAGCCGGATCATGAGAAGGTAGAGCAGGCCGACGAGCACGGATATGGCGGGGAAGCGGATCCAGGGGCCTGTTTGCATCGAGTGAGCGAGTCCCTGCAGCAGGAATCCGGCAAGGTACATGCCCGCAACCGCGAGGGCCATCCTGAGAAAGCTGTTCAGGGTCTCCAGTACATTCGTGAGCCGCAGGCGTTTTCGAAGCAGTACGAAGAATACCATGGAGTTGAGTGCCAGGAGGACGGTCGTGGACAGCGCAATGCCCTGGACTCCTAACAGTCTCATGAACAGCAGGTTTAACCCGATGTTGGCGACAACCGACAGGCAGCCCATATAGAAAAGGGGCCTGGTGTCTTTCATGGCGGAAAAGAAGGTGGCGTTGAGAAACGAATAGGCGTAGAAGAAGAGTCCAAGGCCGTAGAGGACGAGTGTGGCCGCCGTCCCTCGGGTGGCTGCCTCGTCGAAGGCTCCCCTTTGCAGAAGGATGGTCACGATATCCTCGGAAAAGAGTGCGATCACACACGTGATGGGAAAGGTCAGGAACCCCAGAAAAACCACTCCCCGGCTGAACACATGCCTGAGTCCGTCGTGGTCTCCTGACAGCGCCTGATCGGATATGAACGGAAATATGGCCCTTGTGAGACCGATCACGACGATCTGGATCGGCAGATCGTTGATGCGCATGGCGTATCGCAGGGTTGAAACCGACCCGGGGGACAGCTGGGTTGCCATGACCTGGTCGACGAGCAGGTTCGAGTTGGCGACGAGTTCGCTCCCGATAAGGGGAAGGGCCAGTACCAGGAAGGCTTTGAGCACCGATGGATCGAAGGAGACTCTCGCAGCGAAATTGAACCCGTCACGCTGAATCACGACGGCCATGTAGATCACCTTGAACAAGGTTCCGAGCAGAAATCCCCAGACCAGGGAATAGATGCCCAGCCTGTCGGCGAAGACGACCATGGCGATGATGACCACGTTGATCAGGAGGGGGGCGGCACTGAGGCTGAAGAACTTCTTGCGGGCATGGAGCAGCGCCCGCAGGACGGTGCCGCTCCCGTCAATGAGAACCAGGAACACCAGGCACCGTTCCATGACCGCGCCGAGTTGTCTCTCCTCGGGTCCGAATCCGTAGCCGATGAGCGAGAAGAGAAACGGGCTGAAGACGGCTCCGAGTACTGCAAGAAGGCCGGAAAGAAGGGTGACGGCATAGAGAAGGGCCAGGGTATACCTGTTGGCCAGTCCTGAAGAGAGGCGGGACCATTCGAGGTAGAGGGGCACAAACGCGGATACGAAGGCTCCGGAAAAGATCAGGGTGATGATTCCGGGCAGGGCATAGGCCACATTGAAGACATCGAGTTCAGCGGAAACACCGAACCGGTGAGCGACCAGCATCTCCTTGAGAACCGCCAGAATCTTGTCTGCAAGGGTCAGGACCATGATGACCAGACTGGCCCTGGCAATCTGGCTGTACGTTTCCTTGAGGTCACTCATTCTTCGAGGTATTCCGGTTTCCGGGGGTCCTGGCGGCTTCCTCTCCAAGGCTTTCCATGTACAGACGTTCGATCTGGTCCACAATGCTGTCCCAGTCGAAGCGCCTTTCCACGATTTCAACTGCATGACGTCCGACAGCAGCCAGTTCGGATTCCTCCATGCCCTCGATCTCGTTCATCAGGTTCGAAAGCGCTCTCACGTCCCCCACGGGGAATTTGAAGCGGTGATCATCGAGGACTTCCATGTGGGGCGGAATATCGCTGATGATGCACGGAAGGCCGTACGACATGGCTTCAAGAAGGGTGAGGGGCAGGCCCTCGAGTTCGGACGGAGTAACGAAGGCCAGGGCATTGGAAAAGAACTCGGCCAGAGCGTCCCCGAACTGGTATCCGGCAAAGATGATATTCTGCGCGCCTGCAGCCGCTTCTTTCAGGCGCTCCACGTATTCTTCCGTGCCTGCACTTCCTCCCACAATGACCAGTTTGGACTTTCTTGGGCCGGCGAGAAACGCCTTTACCAGGTCTTCGATCCTCTTTTCCGGCACCAGGCGCCCAACGGACAGAAAATAGCCGCCGCCCTCGAGGCCGAAGTCCCTGATGATTGCGGGAGCCCTTCTTTTCGCCTTTTCGACTCCGTTGGGAATATAATGAGTGGAAACGCCGTAAACGGTTCGATAGTAGTTCTGCAAATCCTTGGACACCGTGATGCGGTAATGCGGGAAGAGAGCGGAGAACACTTCCCCCAGGCGGATGACCCTGGATGCCCACTGCGGCCATTTCTTCCTCTGCCAGTCGAGACCGGTGCAGGTGAAAAAGATTCGAATCCGGGGTCTGAAAAGCCTGACAAGCGGACTGAAAAGGCACGGGCCCTGTGCATAGATGTGAACGATCCGGGGTTGCGTTCGGATGATATCCAGGACGGACAGAAAGGTGTGCACAAAGGCTTCTGTGTACCGGGTGTTTATGGTGGGAAGCCTTCTTACGGTCATCCCCCGGTAGAAATCCAGCCCCTCGGGCACGTAGTGAGTCCTTGCATAGATGGTTACCTGGTGCCCCCGTGCCGCAAGCCGGGCATAGGTCTGTTCGCACTGGTGTTCTACTCCTCCCCACGTAGCCGGTACCCCCCGCAGACCGGTTACAGCTATCTTTGCCATCTCCATGCCCCCGATGATATGGACCGGGCGGGAAAGAGAATTCACTCACCCGGTCGACGCGCACACCCGTTCTCGATCCCTTCGCCACTACCTCAGCAATCCGTATATACTCGGGTGAATCGGGTACTGACGATCGTTGAATACAAAACCCACGGGAACGACGCCGTTTTCCTTCAGCTTGTCCAGTGCCGCCAGGATGACTTCCCGCCTCGAGTGCCCATAGCGGCAAACCATCACGACTTCCTCCACAACCTTGGCGAATTCCACCGTGCCGGCGTTGAGCAGGACGGGTTCAGCGTCGAATATCGTTGCGTCGAAATGGCTCCTGCAAAAATAGACAAGCCTCTTGATCTGCTCCCGGTAGGTGATTACCGGGCCGGATCTTCCCTGGACTTTGCCCAGGCCTGAAGGAATCACGAAGAGGGATTTGTAGGGAGTACGGCAGACCAGGGACCGCAGGGGCTGATCTTCCCTGAAGAATGAAATGAGGCCTGGCTGGCTGCGTAGTCCCGGCAGATAAGGATGTTCCGCATGGTCGTCTCTGCCGGTTTCCACGTAAAGCACCTTCATGTGGTATTCAGTTGCCAGGTAGAGGGAAAGGTGGAAGCAGGTGAAAGTCGTTCCTTCCTCCCGGGCCGACCCGCAAAAGAGGAAGGTGTTGGGCCTGTTGGAGGACCTTACCAGCATATTTGCCCAGATGTTGTCGAGAGCGATCTTCAGTTCGTCAGGCAGAACATCGCCGGGCGGCAAAGCACCCCCTTCCCCTGAACCGGGAGGTGGAATTGTGTCGAAGTTGTCCTGCCCTGACCCCGAAGAGGATGGAACTTCTCCTGTCGCCTTCTGCTCAGCGGAAAGATCTGGTCCGGAAGAACCGGCACCTTCGGTCCCCGGGAAAGCCGCATCATCCCGACCGCCGGATGCCTCGCCCGAATCCGTCTCTTCCCGGGAAGCAAAGGCCGCCTCCCATGAACGAGACCCGGGAGTTGATTTATCCGGCCCCATGAAGGACTTCTCATCCCCTTCGCCTGGAAGCGGTTCTGTTGCAGATTCGGCACCTTCTTTGCGGAGAGGCTCCACGGGCGGCTCCGATACACTCTTGAACGTCTTTTCCCAACTTTCCCTGTCCATGTTCAAATCCCCTCTGGCACAGGAAAGGACACTGTGCCGGCGTGCGGGGTAACCCGCGGTCCAACGGATAGCCGACGTGGGAATCCAGCCCGCTGGAGATCCCTGCTGCGCCAATCGGATCCGGTGGATCAGATCCCGCCGGATCCGAAGAACCTCTGAAAGAGAGTGTCGAATCCGATGTATCCCAGCACGAGTATCGCGATGATAACAGCCAGGGCAAAAAGGATCCCAAGCCTCAACCTGTTGTGCGATTCAGCTTCCGGGCCGGATCGAAGATTCCTCGGATCCGAGCGCTTTGCCAGGACTCCGGTGCTTCGAATGATCCCATCCATCGGCTGCTGCGGTTTTTCGCGCAGAGGAAATGAAGGGAAGCTCGAACTCCCTCCATCGATTCCAGTCGAAGACAGCGACTCATAGTCAGAATTCACCCGGCCGTTGTCCCTGATGATAATCGCCTGATTCACTATCTTTTCGTCGATGAGTTGAATATTCCGCATCGCCCCCAGCGACAGGCAGACGTCACACAGGCTGTTGATGAGTCGGGGGACTCCACGGGTATATCCGTAAATCCTCTCGATTGCACCTTCGGTGAAGCCGGGTTTGCCGGGAGCCCCCGACTTGTAGAGAGAAAAATAGATGTATTCCTTCAGTTCGGAGGGACTGAAGGGCACAAGAGAGTACACCCGCCTGATCCTCTGAGACAGCGGCTGCAGTTCGAATTTCTTAAGACTGTCGATGAATGAGGTGTGTGCAAACAATATCATGCGGACGGGAGTCGTTCCATCCATATTCGGATTAATAAATATCTTAAGTTTGGATATAGTAGATATATCCATTTCAGTTACGTCATCTATTATAATATACATCTCATTTATATTATTAGTGCTTTCAAAGAATTTAGATACTGATTCCTGTACATGATATATGGTGCTTCCATTAGTGTCAATTTTCAATAAATTTGAAATTTTTAATAGAATGTCGAAGTAAGTATAGGCCGAGTTGGAAATATGTACAAAAGGAATTTTCTTTTTTTCTCTCATGTATTGCATCAACTTGAGGCAGATTTTCGTCTTTCCCATGCCCCAGTCGCCCACAATGAGCAGGATGGGATCCTTTGATTTCAATCCGTACATGAGATAGTACCAGGCTTCCCGGTGCGTTTTCGAGTCAAAGAAGGCATCGGGAATCGGTTGAGCCGGGAAAGGTTCAACCTGCATTCGGTAATAATCTGTGTACATGGTGGCCTCTGTTCAAAACCGGAACGGTCCTTCCGTATATTGCGTCTGTTATGCCCGCCAGGAGGAAAAATACGGCATTCACGTAGAGGCAGTAAGCCGGTTCCACGAAGAAGCCGTTGATAAGAAATACCACAGCTGCCAGCGCAATCACCACCACGAGATTGCGGCTGATGAAGCCCCGGTCCGGCAGAAGGGATGCCAGGGCATGCAGCCTCCTGAAAAAGATGACGATGATAGACAGGTAGATGGCCAGGCCCGTCAATCCAACTTCCACCAGCAAACCAAGGATATGGTTATGCTGCACCTGTTCCTCGGCGCTTTCCGGTCCGGCCACAACGGCCCTGTATTGAGCCATCGATGCCGGCAGAAACCGGCCGAATCCGAACCCGAAGAAGGGGCGGTCCATGAACATGATCACGGATCTCCTGATGAGTGCGATCCTCTCGTGCACCTCCTCGACCTGGTAGACTCCCCCGGCCCTTCTCTCCTCGGAAGCCAGCTTCGGGGCGCCGGCCATGGCGAATATCAGAAGAAGCGCCAGGGGCAGGGAGAAGATCTTCCACTTGGGAAACGAGGTGCGATAGAAAAAGAGCAGGCCGAGGAGGACGATGAGGAAACACAGGTAGACCGACCGGGTCTGAGTGAAGAAGACGGCGGGCACGAAAAGGGAGAGAAGCAGCAGGTGCAGGGCTTTGCCGAAGCCGGATCTGCGCGTCAGCAGGTGGATTCCGGAGGCGAAGCCCATGACGATTGCCGTGCCGTTGAAGGCGGAGTTCAGGAAGGGGCCCCTGGCCCGGTCCAGGTGAATGAGGATTTCGGGATCGGCTATATACCGCGGATAGATCGCGCCTCGCATGTCGAAAAACTCGAGGAATGAAAGAGCGACGAGGTAGACGGAGAAATAGAACAAGGTGTTGAATACGAGGACGAGATCATATTCCCGGCTGACCGTCATCTTGGCAACGGCGAAGACGAGGAACGGGAAAAGGTAGCCTGTCATGAACAGGTTCCAGGGGCTCGGAAACTGGGGCAGGTCCGGCTTGAATCCGAATCGGATCATGGACACGATGCAGATGCATGAAAAAGCGGACATCAGCAGTTCGATGGCGTACCCGCTTGCCGACGGGTACTTTCCGGAATAGATGCCTGCAATGAGAGCGGACGGAAGCAGCACGAAGATCATGCGGTCGATGCTCAGGTCAAACAGGCCGGGGATTCGAAACGAAAGGTAGTAGGTTCCCCACACCGCGTTGGCTACGAGCCAGATGCAGAGCAGGATGGAGGTTTGGGAAAATTCCGCGCCGCCCCCCCATTCCCTGCGGCGGACAAGGAGGAGCCACAGGGTGAGTGCCGCGGACAGTGCTGTCAGCAGGCTGAAAAAGGTCTCCATCCTGTTCATCCGATCCTGGGGATGGAACCCAGAACGCGCAATCCCGTGAAATCCTCGATGTCCTCGGGCTTTTTTATCGTGTGGTCGAAATGGTCCAGGGTCAACACCGAGGCGATGGACAGAAGAATGGCGGAAAACAGCCCCAGGAGCAGGAGGAGAGGCCTGTTGGGTTGATAGGGTTTTTGAGGGACGACGGGATGGTCCATCAGGACGAGATTCTGCTGTTCCTGGTTCAGTGAGTGAGCCAATCGAGCCTGTTCCATCTGGTTCCTCGCGGAAATGTAGGCGTCTCTGGCCAGCGAATACTCGCGCTTCAGGCTTTCATAGGTCGATCTTTCGTTTGCGGTCAGTCGTATGCTTTCCTCGAGGGCCACTATCTCCCTGTCCAGTTCCTGCAGCCTTGCTTCCATGGTTTGAGCGGTGATTTCGTGAGCCTGGAGAGTCCTTTCCAGCTCCTCTCGAAGTGATTTGATATTGTAATTCAGTTCGATCTCGGCCTGCTTCAAGGGCGTAAATTCCGGCGTGAACTGGGATTTCATTTCATTGAGCTGGATCTGGAGTTGTGCCACCTTGTTCTTGAAAGCCGTGATCGCCCGGCCGTGCACTTCCATTTCCGGAATGACAGCCGGGATCTGCCGGGCCTGTTTGTTTTTTTCGAGGTGTTCGATGGCTGTCCGGATGCCGATCAATTCCTGCTGGAGCACATAGTACTTGCGTTTCAAATCGGTCAGGAGAGCGTTCGGCCCCACTTCCATGTTTGCCTTGCCGGGTTCAAGATTGAGAATTTCGATCAACATAAGTGCATTTTGTGTTTCATATTCTCTCAGTTTCTGCTCTTTAAAGGCCATTTCCTGGTATAGCTTGTCCGTCTGATCTTTGAAAAAGTCATATGAATATACCGCTCTCGACTTGGATATTTCTCGATATGTCTCAAGATAAGCCCTGGCAAGTGCATCAGCTTTCTTTACAGCTCTATAAGGATCATTATCTATAACTGAAAGATAAAACACATTTGAGCCTTCAAAGGTCTCTCCTTTTGGTGGTGTAACTTCAATGTTGGATCTTATTTTCTCAATGGCATATGGAATGTCCTTTTGTTGAATTCCTGGGTCAAGCTCCTTAACTACATTAGCAATTACACGATTTGAAAGTATCATTTCCCTTTGGTCTTGTAGGAAACGTCTTGCCTTGTTTCTATAATCGTAATAAGACTCCTTCTGTAATGGATCTAGTTGTTCTGGGATGCTCATTGAAAACTTGGCACTGGCTCTGTATTTAGATGGAAGAAAAATGGCAGCTAGTGCTGAGCATATAAAAATAAACAGAAATACAGATATTAAAACTTTGGAGTGATAAAAAAGTACAAATAAAAACTCCCTCATTAAATTAAGTCTTGGCTTTTGACTATATTCTCTTGCCTATTCCATTGTCCTCACCTTCCATGACGGACGATTCTCGAGAAATGACT
>JABUEY010000241.1 GCA_013314815.1 Syntrophobacteraceae bacterium | reverse complement strand
GCCGAAAGCTTAAGGAATCGATTGAAGAGGCTCTGAGTGAGTTCAGCAAGCGGGGAGATAAGACAAAGGATGGGAAGGAACGCAATGTGAACCGTGTGGACCCGGAGAGCGTGGTGGTGAAAAGCCGATGCTGATCAGGACTGTTACCTGTGCCCTGAGGGGCAGCGCTTGATCTTCAGGCGCTTTCATCAGGACAAAGAAAACGGGCATTGCAACGCTCAGGCTTGTCTGCTGGCTCGGGTTGGCCCCGAGTAAGTTCTATGACTGGAAGAAGCGTTATGGGAAGGTCAACCTGCACAACGGATGGATTCCGAGGGACACGTGGCTTGAGGCCTGGGAGAGGGAAGCGGTTGTTCGTTTCTACAGCGAAAACGGGAAAGAGGGATACCGGCGGGTCACCTTCATGATGCTCGACAGAGACATTGTTGCCGTAAGCCCGAGCACGGTCTACCGGGTGCTCAAGGATGCTGGATTGCTCAGGCGCTGGAGCCGCGGCAACACGGGAAGAGGCAAGGGCTTTGAGCAGCCGGAGAGTCCCCATGAGCACTGGCATGTGGATGTGTCGTACCTCAATATCTGTGGGACCTTCTATTACCTTTGCAGTCTCTTGGACGGATACAGCCGCTTCATTGTGCATTGGGAGATTCGTGAATCCATGACGGAAGCCGATGTGGAGATTGTTCTTTAGCGGGCAAGAGAGAAGTTCCCGGATGCGACTCCCCGGATCATCTCCGACAACGGCCCCCAGTTCATTGCCAAGGACTTCAAGGACTTCAAGGAGTTCATCCGTGTAAGCGGGATGAGCCACGTGAGAACACGACCCTTTTACCCTCAGAGCAACGGGAAGATTGAGAGATGGCATGGGTTGCTCAAAAGTGAGTGTATCCGGCCCAAGGTGCCGCTTTCCCCTGGGGATGCCAGAAGAATCGTTGGGGAGTTCGTCGATCATTACAACAACTCCCGATTGCACAGTGCCATTGGGTTTGTGACCCCAAGACAGAAATTGGAAGGCCAGGAGTCTCACATCTTTGCGGAGCGCGACCGAAAGCTTGCTGTAGCCCGGGAGAACAGGAGGAAAGGACATACAAGAATCCTTGAGCCCGAGGTCGGAGGAGGCCATCCTCTCGCCGTCGGCCTGGTTTCTCACCAGCATGGCTGAAGGGACGGTGTCAAGGGCGCTTCAGCGCCCGAAGGGCTTGGCCTTGACGCTGTCCCTGGCCATGCTAGCCTCTCATCGCCGACAGAGAGGGTCGACTCCATGCTGGTACGTTCGAACCAACCCTGGAGTAGCTTATTTTCAACGTGGAAAATTCCATTTGTCGTTGAACCAAAACATTGGTATAAGCTCATTTGATGAGCTTCCGTGTGTCATGGGCTTGGTGCGGCAGTCGCTGGAAAAGCAACTCGGGAATGGAGGAGATGTCTGAGTAATGTGCGATTCTGCAATAACTGAACCGAGCTTCGACTTCGTACCTTCGGCTGACCCGACCGTTGGAAAATTGAAAGTAGCATTATGCACGCGAGCAATTTAAGTATTGAGGAATTATCTATATGCTAGGAAAAAATGGATCAATTTCCGATAGCACCCCAAGAGGTGATGATGTCGATGAACCAGCAGAAGCAAGCAATGGATACGTCTACATCTTGATCAACGCATCTCTTCAAAAGAACTTTTTAAAAATCGGACAAACGACAAAGTATTCTGAGGAAAGGGCTAATGAACTATCTCGAGGTTCTGGTGTGGTGGCGCCGTTCATGGTTGCCTATGACTGGGAGGTGTCTAACTGCTTACAAGTAGAAAAGATCGTTCACGGTCAACTGGCGGAATTTCGGGTAAACGGCAACAGGGAGTTTTTTTTGATCCCTCTCAAGGAAGCCATCAAAAAGGTAGGAGAGATCATCGACCAATACAATCGACTGTCACCCGATGAAATCAAAACTTGGCTCGCCGAAACCGAGATCGAAATAGCTAATTATGGCGGTGATACCCGCTCGGAGAGCTCTGTACCAGGAAGAAGTGGCACCGATCCAAATGCTGTTATGAATACAGGCGCCGTGGCAGGGGACATCCTGATTGGCTATAAACCAATGAACATGGGGCTTAAGATTCAGATTCATGAAGACATAAATCCCACTCCATCAGGAAGTGCCATAGCGGTCAGCTTCACTGTCATGGAGCCAGGCAACGGATATTGGAGTGAATTCATTGAACCCTTTGTGGGCCAGAGGTTTACATATGCCGGTGAGATGCTTGACAGAATCAACGACATGCCAGGAGGTGGAAGTATAACTCATATCCTCAACCTTAATAGCCTCCAGGTATTTAACGCTCCATGAGGTGTACCCCGTTGTCAAGACAGAAATCGGTCTTGTTTAAGGTGGATTGCTTCCCTGGCCGACCTCTGTTGTTGGTTTGCGCTCTGTCTGCTGAGCTCTCCTGTGTGCTATCTTGCCTCTGCCC
>JABUEY010000072.1 GCA_013314815.1 Syntrophobacteraceae bacterium | reverse complement strand
AGGCCGGAAGAGCCGAAGAAGGCATGACTCGATCGGGGTTCTTGTTTCAAGGTGTAAGGGGGAATGTCCCAGGTCACGCCTGCCGTCGTTTCACTTTCCAAGGATGGAAGGGTGCTGCCTGTTGCGGAGAGGCGGTTTGACAGGCGGTGGTCTCGCCGCGGCAAGAGGAGAAGAGCCTTGTTTTCCGCCGAAGATATTATGGATATTGCGGTGCAGATTGAAAAAAACGGTGAACGGTTCTATAGGAATGCGTGCGCAGTGGCTGCCGATTCATCTCTCAAGGAACTGCTTGCATGGCTGGCAGATGAGGAAGTCCGACACCGGAAATACTTCATGGAGATGAAGCAGGCGGCGGATTTCAAAAAGGATGCTCCGTGGGCTGCGGAAATGTCCAGAGCGCTCCTCGACAGCGCCATAGCCGACCGAGCCTTTTCTCTCCAGGAGGTCGATTTCTCTTCCATTCATGATCGGGCGGCCCTCATCGCCGTGGCCGTCACGTTCGAAGAGGACAGTATAACCTTCTACGAGATCCTCCGGGGATTCACGACGGATCCCGATATCCTCAAGGTGGTCGATGCCGTAAGGGACGAGGAATTCGACCATATCAGGCTGCTGGAAAAAAAACTCCACGAACCGTATGAAACATGACGTTTGTCCGGCGATTCAATTCGCCACGGGTGACAGGAAGGAAACAGGAGAAAGCGATGGAAAAACCCGCGGAACACTACTGGCAAATGCGCCTGTCCGATGTCAGGAAAAGCCTCGAAGCCAACCACTTTGAAGTCTTTCTCGCAGACGATTGCGATCATGCTCGAAGAATCGTCGTCGAACAAATCCTGCCCGGGCTCCAGCCCAAGAGCATCTCCTGGGGTGGTTCCGTGACCGTCGTGGATTCGGGACTCTACGAGCAGCTGAAGGAGCTTCCGGGGGTAAAGGTGCTGGATACGTATGACAAGGCCCTGCCACGGGAGGATGCACTGGAGAGACGGAGGCAGTCGCTCCTTGTCGACCTTTTTGTCACGGGCACCAACGCCGTCACGGAAACAGGCAAACTGGTCAACCTCGATATGACCGGCAACCGGGTCGCCGCCATGGCCTTCGGACCGAAAAACGTGATTGTCGTCGTCGGTCGCAACAAAATTGTGCCAGATCTTGAAGGAGCCTTTTTTCGCGTCAAGAACTATGCGGCACCGGTCAACGCCATGCGCCTGGACAAGAAGACGCCCTGTGTGAAGACGGCTTTCTGCGAAGAATGCAACAGCCCGGACCGGATCTGCAATGCGTGGTCCGTCCTCGAAAAATCCTACCCGAAGAACCGGATAAAGATCGTACTCATCAACGAGGACTTGGGATTCTGAGTGCCTGGTCGGCAGCCTGGAGCGCTTCTTTAAGCTATAATGCAGTGCCGGCTTTCGGCGAAGGATGGCGCTTGGATACGGATTCCACGCTGTCCTTCACCTGCTGCATCACCGGATTTCAATCAATAGACGACAGCGGTTAACGCATGCGCAAAAGGCTTTGCACGTGTCCGCCTCACCGACGCCGACGCAATGGGGTGGAAGACTCGGGGATAAGTGACATGCGGGAAAACGACAATAAAAAACCGGCAGGTGGGGCGGACCGGCCGGCTTCTGAGGAGGAAAGAGTTAAGCTCTTGCTTGTCTTCTATGGATAGCAACTTTAATGCCAAAGTAGTCTGTGACGGCGGAAATCCTTGCGTGAGGCCTGAATCCCGACAGCAGCATCTATTTGAGCCTCCTGCCTGCTCGTTTTAAATCGCGCCATAATCGCGCCAGTTCCTAATCAATCCCGCCAAAATCACGCTAATCCCGCCTATATTCATTCAGGAAGCGACTGGGGAGCATCGTTTCTCCGCGCCGCTGCATGGCGCAGGTCAGGTAGAGCCGTTCAGATGCTCTTGTCATGGCGACATACATGAGCCTGCGTTCTTCTTCAATGCCCTCTTTGTCTTGCTGTTCGATGTCGGAACCGATGGATCTTCTGTGCGGCAGGAGGCCTTCTTCGAGAGCCACGACGAAGACAATTCTGAATTCCAGCCCCTTGGCTCCATGGATCGTTGAAAGTCTGATCCCCGTCTTCTTGTCGGAGAGATCCTGGTCATCCCTTATGAGGGCGGCGTCTTCGAGGTAGTCGGGGATGGTCGATTTGCTCGACGCATCGAAGATCATCTGTTTGATGTTGTCCTTCCTGCCGGCGAAATCCTCTTCGTCGTCTGAAAAATCTTGCAGATGCCTCTCGTACGATGTTTCCTCGATGACCGTGCGCATGGCGGATTCGGGTTTTTCGTGCCGGATGGAGTCGAGGAGGAGCAGCAGAGTGTTGAGGTTCGCGGCAACCTTGCCTGAAACCACACCGGTGCGGATCGCCTTCCTGGCAGCCTCCTGCAGAGACATGTCTCTTTCCTTGCACGCGTAAAGCTTTTTCACGGTGCCGGGCCCGATGCCTCTTCTGGGTATGTTGATAATGCGTTCAAAAGATATATCGTCGTGCACATTGACGGCGCAGACGAGGTATGCATGGATATCCTGGACTTCCCTTCTTTGAAAGAAGCCCTGGGCTCCCACCATCAAGTAGGGAAGTCCGGCGGCCCGCAGTGCGCGTTCGAAGGGAAGGGATATGAACTTGGTACGGCAAAGAATGGCGATGTCCTCCAGGGGAATGCCGTCGAGATTCAAGCACTTCCAGCACTTATCGGCAACCCACCAGGCTTCCTCGTCTGCGTTGGCCAGTTGAAGCCGTTCCACCGGCGGACCCGACCGGCGGCTGAAACACCGCTTTTCGATCCGCGTGCAGTTGTGGGAGATGAGAAGATCCGAGGCTTCAACAATAGGCGCCGTGGAGCGAAAGTTTTCCTCGAGTCTGAACACCTTCGCATCCGGATAATTTTCCGGGAAATTGATGAAATGACACGGATCGGCTCCACGAAACCTGTAGATACTCTGGTAATCGTCTCCCACCACGGTAAGATTGCCGTCCCGCACGAGCAACTCCACAATCTGGTTCTGGATTGCGTTCGAGTCCTGGAATTCATCGATGAGAATGTAGTCGAAGGATTCCCGGTACTTCTTTGCTATGCCATGAAAGTTCTTCAGCAGGTCGCGGACCAGGAAAAGGATGTCATCGAAATCGACCGAATTGTTCGATTCGAGCATTTCGTTGTAGCGGCGGTAGATTTCCCGGCTTCTGGGAAGTCTCCCGGAAAGGTCGAGATATCTGTGTGGATGTCCCGAATTCTTGGCTCTGGAAATCATGGCTGCCGCTGCATTCAGATACCCGCTGTCCAGGTTCAATTGCGCCAGCACCTTCTTGAGGTGCATCTTCTGCTGGGACGTGTCGTGTATCATCAGCGGCTTTGCGTATCCGAACAGTTGGCAGTGTTCCTTGAGGATCTTGAAGCAGGCACTGTGAAAGGTCCTCACCCACGGAAATTCGTCGATCCCCCGTCCGGTGATCTTCTTGAGCCTTCCCTTCATTTCATCGGCTGCCTTGTTTGTGAAGGTAATGGCGAGGATCTTGTCGGGGGAAAACCCAAGGCTATTGACGAGATAGGCGATCTTGCCCGTCAAAGTTCTTGTCTTGCCGCTTCCGGCTCCCGCAGTGATAATGACTGGTCCGGAGATGTAACATGCGGCTTCCCGTTGAACTGTAGACAATGACTCCAGATGCATGGGGCGACCCCTCACAGATTCCGGCGATACATTCAAGGAGTGGGAACAGTAGTCCACCGGCCTTCCTCTTTCAAGAAAAAAGGTTCTTCTTATGAAATGCGCATTCAGACATTGGTCGTAGAAAAACGTTTCATTCGGAAAACGAGTACCTCCGGTGCTTTTCACGAATCCGGTGCCATTCGCGAAAAGGGTCGATGGCATCGGGAGGTCACTTGACATCAGAACATCATTCCCGTGGATATTACAACGTCCCTTGGCAACACAACGTTATCCTGAAAATTATTCACTGTCATTCCGCGAAGGCGGGAATGACGGTGTGATGCCTTTGATCCTTTGCGTGAAAAACACCGGATAGGCGAAAAACGCCGGAGGTGTTCGTGCATGAGAAAATGCCGTATGAACGAGCGTGAACAAGAAACAGGGGCGAATGGAAGAAATCTGTACAACGGTCCATGGGTAGGCCGCTGAAGCTGAAGCCGGCATTGCCGGGGAAAACCGGTCTCACCCGCACAATGTCGCCTGCTGAAAACCGGTGCGGCCGGCCTCGGAAAGGGACTCAGGAAGCTGATTGAGAACTCGGTTGAGATTTCAGCGGAAAACAAGGATAATACGACTTAGAGCACATATTGAACAAAGGAAGGACTTCATGAAGAGAAGAACTGTGGTATTGGCGCTGAGTCTTGTTCTTGTGCTGGCGGCCTGGACCGATGTGCCTGCCGGGAAAGGCGCCAAGGGAGTCGCGAAGCAGAAGGTCCTGAAAATGGATACTCCTGCTGCAACCTCGATGCCTCCGCAAAGCGGTATTTTCGGACCTGGAGCATCGGCGTCCGGGTCGGCTTTCAATCCTTTTGCAGACTACAGCGGTCAGCCTTTCGGAAACGCCTTCGGCCTGATGCCCGGCCAGATTCCCTATGGCGACCAGATGTCTCTGCCTTTGCAGTTCGGGCAGTTTCCCGGTCTTGCCGATCAGATTCCTTCATTGGCGGGACTGCCTGCCATGCCTTCTGCTCCCGGCAGGCCTGCTTCAGTGATGCCGGGCCAGTACGGGCCGGACCTCAATGCTGCGACCATTTCTTTCGATCCCACGAAAGACTTGTACGAACAGCTGCGGAGCTTTTTATCCATGAGGAATGGGAATGCGCCGGTTCCCGGCCGGTACGGCCCCGTTCCCAACCTGTTCACCGCTTCCGATGACCTGCTGCAACCCGCCGTGAGCCGGTACGGCCCCGAAGTTCAGCCTGTTGTCCTGGGCAGCGGTCTGCGCAGTCTTGCCCTCCTCGCACCGGCCAGGACTCAGACTCTTGTGGGAGCGACAGGCAGTCAGCCCATGGGGATGGAATCTTCCGCATTCTCTTCACAGTTCGGCATGACTTCCATGGTTGCCACGGGTGGACTTGCTTCTTCGTCCGGCTTTTCGGGTTGGACGACGTCTCCAGCCACGGGCTTCAATTCCGGAGTCGCTCCTGCTGCACCGCCACAGAGCCAGCCGCCCGCCCCGGGCGGATCGCTCTGGTCAAGCCAGGCACAGGCCTCCCCCGTGCCCGGCCGCAGGGGCAGTCAAGGCGTTGCGGTCAATCCGTACCAGGAGTACATGAAAGGGCCTTCTGTTTCATTGTGGGGCCGCTAGCCCTCTTTTTGGGGCTTCCGTATTCTTGAACCGCGCTGCAGGGCCTTCGATGCCCGGCATGGACCGTGTGATGAATCAGCCCGGGTGTTCTATGCAGTAATACCAGGATCCGGCTTCTGTTTGACCTGCCGGTTCTTGTCTCTGCCATGACCGGTCTGGATCGAGCTTTCAACGGCCGGCCTGTTGTTCTCGTTCCCCTTCTGGGTTTTCCTGTCTTCCAGAAACTTCATCAGGTTTTGAGGCAGCCCCTTCTTCTTTGCGGCTTTGCTTCTGGCCCTTGTGAGAGACTTGGCGGAGAGAGCCTGCTTAAGGGGGAAACCCCATTTTTTCTTGTATTCACGGGGAGTAATACCGTGGGTGCTCAGATGTTTGGAAGTGAGTTGCCGCATGTGTATGCCGCATTCGAGGCAAACAACGGCGTCTTTACCTATTGAATCCATTGGATTCATTCGTCCGGGTGACTGATTTCCCCCCTGGAGTCCTTCGACTGAGGTCGACGGATCCATTTGAATTCCCCTTTCCTCGGCGTTCTGCATTTTCTGCAATGCGGTAAAGGTCTTGAGCAATGTGAGTTCGATCTGGTCGGGAGACATCTGAGTGACGGATGCCTGAGCATGAACGATGTTGGCGGCAAGGTGCAAGAGTTTCCCTGTCACGGATAACCTCCTTGAGAATGGAATCTGTTGTTGTTCCTGAATCGGATGGAGAATGGAGTCCATTTGATCAGTGCGTACGGTAACCAGTCGAATGAATCCGGACTCGGCTTTTATCGAAGCTGAAAGCTGCAAACGGGGGAAAGCTCTTTCGGCCGTCTCGTGGAGATGTCCAAATGCAGGAAGCGCCGGTATGTGATCCAACCCTCGCCGTTCCTTGGCGGTCTCATCTCCGTTGACGGTGTTGCGCATCGAAATGGATGCTCCCGTCTCTTCCTTCCTGTCCGAACCACAAGTGGATGCTCGATGTCCGCTATTCATTTCGAGTCTCCCTCTTCCTCAAAAAACGCTTCTGCAGTGCGAAGATACATTTCTATTTGTAAAAGAATCATGTTTTATAAATCGGTGCTTTCTTGAAATTCATGATGAAAAAGTGGAGGAGACCCGATAAGAGACTTGGGATTTATCTTTTGAAGTGGGTCCATATTTTCCATGAATGGATAATGATTGAATTGAACACATGAGTGTGAGATAAAATAGCCAGTGAATCGTTTTGCTTTCCTTCAGCGGATGCGTGTTGCGAAAAGGGTCCACAGGATGAAGGATTTTCGGCGGTAGTTAGGGGGACTTCAGAGGGGGGAGCCGTTCGGGAATCTGATGCATGGGGCATCTGCCAAATCGATGATAATCAGGAGTTGACAATGAGGCTGGTCCGCTGTGCTTTGATCGCGGTCTCCCTAATGTGGGTCACGCAAATTTCCGCTGGATACTCGGTGGCCGCCGACCAGGTGGATGGTGGGACATACAGGCCTGCCTCGAAACCGCAGATGATCTACGTGGCGGACTTCGATATCGATGTCGCGGATATCAGGGAAGACGATGGAATACTCAAAGACCGCGGGCGCCTGCGCGGCGGAAGAATCCTTGGAGGCCAGGGGCCGCTTCAGAGACATCAGGATGCGGAAACCACCGCGGCAGGACTGGTCGATCTCCTGGCGGACTCATTGACTGGTGAGCTCACGAAACGCAATCTCCCCGCGACACGCGTGGATGCCGTTCATTCTCTTCCCCGGAAAGGGTGGATTGTAAGAGGTCAGTTCGTCCAAGTCGATGAAGGGAACAGGGTGCGCAGGGCGGTCGTCGGTTTTGGTTCCGGAGCGACGGACATGCAGATCGAAGTCGAGGTATCCGACCTTGCTTCATATCCCGAGGAGCCTTTCCTGGTCATGGGGACACATACGGGAAGCGGCAGGAAACCGGGTGCCGTTGTCACTTTGAACCCGTACGTGGCCGCGGCCAAGTTCGTTTTGTCCGGAAACGCTTCGGAAAAGGACGTGAAGAACGCCGCCGCCGAGATCGCGTCGGAATTGACCGGCTACATGAAATCCAACGGCCTGCTCGCACCGTGAATGGCCGTGGCTGCTCCGTCCGAAGACCGGCGTTGCTCGATGCTATGGCCTGGCAGGGCCCATGGGAGATCCATGGGCAGCACCGGGCCGGTCTTGGCCTGATCCGGACCTTTCAATTCAATGCCTGTACGGTGAAACGTCCGTCCACGACGTTGCCCGCGAAACGGCCCGGAGTGTCCCAAAGGCGGGATAAGGAGGAGAATAGCGGGGACAGGCTTGTCGATGGATGCAGCCTTCCTTTCGAACGGCGGAAGATGTCGCCGGTTGCATGTGGGTGAAGCGCGACCTTCCCGAATGGGGGACCGATTCGAAGCAGGCAGACACAGAAGAGAAACCCGGCGATGCTGCGAATCTCGATCAGTGGGAAACGCTATAATGACGCATACCTTGAAAACCTGCATGGACATCCCTCTGAAGGTCGAGGATGTTTTCTCCTTCTTTTGCGATGCGTTCCATCTCGAACTGATCACTCCACCGGAACTGCGCTTTCATATCCTGACACCACGGCCCATCCGCATGTCCGAAGGCACGTTAATCGACTACCGACTGCAGCTTTTCGGATTTCCGTTCAAGTGGCGTACGGTGATCTCCCTGTGGGAACCGCCCTTCCGGTTTGTCGATGAACAACTGGAAGGGCCGTACGGTCTTTGGGTTCACAACCATGTCTTTGAGGAGCATGCCGGCGGGACGACCATTAAGGATGAGGTGCACTATCGCCTTCCTCTGCAGCCTTTGGGCGAAATAGCATACCCTTTCGTCAGAAACCGTCTTGAACACATCTTCCGTTTCAGGCAGGAAGCCGTAAAGCTGTTCATTTCGATCGATTCCGGCAGGTTGAGTTGACCGCCTGTCCATGATTTGTCTTGTCCTTCGTCTTTGCCTCGTTCTGTCCGGCGCCCGCTTTTCCCGTGAAACCGGGGCAGGCGGTGCGCTCCTTATGGAGGTACCCGGCGGAACGGTGCAGGCCAAGGATTGTCGTCATCTGGCTTTATTATATCGGGGAGTCTTGTTTGTGCGGTGTTGGCCGTCCCATCCATCAACTTTTCAAAGGAGGAGTTCAATGAAGAAGAAATGGGCATTGATGCTGGCTCAAGTAAATTGCGTATAAAATGATCAAATTATTGCGTAAGGGTGATAAAAGTTTGCGTAAGAATGATCAAATTTTTAACTCGAGTCGACCGTACATCATAGCAGGAAATTTTAAATTGGCGCGCTATTTGCTTTGCATGAATCCTCCAATTTACAGAGACAGTCTGTCCAGTAAAGGGCGGACTATCGTCCGCCTCATCAGATTGCAGTCACCAGATTTCAGATGACAAAAGCGGGGCGAAACCCGACGGCGCTGTGCACGCCCGACCGGACGGAGCTCAGGGACAGAGCGAACAGGCCGGCGCCGGAGCCACGGTACCAGTTGCCGCCGCGGAACGGGAGCTGCTCTGAGGAATTATTTATATACATACCCCCGATCAGCCCCGTGGTAACATGCGGAAACAGCAGCAATCGCATCAATATGCCCGGAGGCGTTATGCCGGAATCCGCCGCCAGGCCCTGGAAAGAGACGGAACAAGAAGCTGCGGGATAATCCAGCACATCATCCAGTTGTGGGGCTCCGGACGTTCCGGTAGCCCCGTCATATTTGGCCGTCCCGGCTGTCCCCGGCTCCACCAGGCTGCCGTCGGACAACAAGACGGCCTTCCACTCCGCCGACCCGTCGGCCTGACTCTTGGTGTTGTCTGCTGCGTTATTGTTCTGCAGCACTTGGATCTCCCCGTTCTGCAGGCGCAACCCACCGACCCATTCCCAGACATTGCCCACCAGATCGCTTATGCCACTGACGGAATTGTCATGCCTCCAGCTCACCGGCCCGGAGCCAGTCAACGTCGCCGGGTATCCGGTCGTCACACCTGGAGCGGCCTTGTCGATCCGCCGCCCGGATTCATATTTCAGATCATAGGCGCGCCCATAGTCGGTATTCCCTCTCGGTTGGAATCCATTCTTCCAGCTCCACAAGGCAACCGCTGCCCATTCGGCATTCGTCATCAAGTGCCATCCAGGGCCTTTATCCTTGCAATACGTCAGAGCCGAGTCGAAATTTAAATTCCTATCAGGGACCATGCCGGGGAGCGACAGGGCGCGGCTGCCCCTGACCGACGCCAGGTACTGGCCTATGAATATTTCCGATTTTTCGACGCCGTTCACGACGAACGCCTCGTGAGTCCCGGTCCCGAGCGAAGCGTTGATGTCCTGAACGTTGAATCTGGGAAACACGTGCATGAAGCTGGGATAGCCCTTGTCATCATAGAGTACGGTTACCCTTCCACCGCTCGCGGCTTCCACCGAGGCCCTCAGATCGTCCTTTATAAAAATGGTAGGCATGCAATTCTTCCTTTTAAGTGCTCATTATCTGCAATATGGCCAAAGCTTCAACAGTAGCTGAGCCGGGTCCATGGCGGCGGCAACCCGTTGCGTTATAGGATCGCCGTTCTCGTCCACCCCTTCGGAGACTTCCTCATAAGTCTTCGGTGGGATAATGATCGATATCACGTAAGCTCTACCTTCCGCGGTTCCTACGACGAACGCATCCCCCTCGCGGCAAATATCGAGGCAAATCTCCTCCGAATCTGCCTGGTAATCCGAACAATCTACTGTTAAGCCGCCAACGGAAACCACGGTGCCCAACACGCTGAAGTCACACCTCTCGCCCGATCCTATAAGCTCGATTCTAGCCATTCAAAGCCTCCTCCACAACGACATTAGACATTCAGGCGTCCAACCAGATAGCGGCACACCACGCTGTCTGCGATTCCGCTATAGTAAATCTTAAATCCATTGCTCAGGCGGTCCTGCACCAAAAAGTCCCGCCCCCCTGGTTGAGGCCCCACCCAAGAAACAGGGTCCAGGTGCACCCTGTAATCGGCGGGCGGGATATCCTGTATGACGACAGTCCCCAGTACCGGGGACGAAACCAATATCGGCCAGCCCGCTTCCACGCGCATCACGCTTGCTAAAGTCACGGCAGCCGCCGTCGGATCCACGGTCGCGTTGTTCCCGGCGGGAATTGTTGCCGTGTAAAGGGATATCGCCCCGTCCGGGACGGATCCTCCGAGCGTCGTGATGCCGCACGTGAGTCCGGAGGCCCCTACAGACAGATAAATAGTGCAGTTCTGCGCCGAAGTCCCTCCATTGTCCGGAAGGGTCGCGGCCCCGGTCACACCCGATACCGGGTAAGCCCGCCCCGCGGCGAAGGCCGTCCCCGATGCCAGATTGACAGTCCTGTCCGAGCCTGATTTGCTGACGGCGCACCCGCTGATAACCCCTCGATTCACGAAAGTGACTACCCCTTCCTGCAGCCGAAGTTCTATTGTTTTTTTGTGTTCCTTTTCGGCCAGGGCGATCCTTTCCAGCATGGCCGTCACCAGAAAGTGGCTCCCCCCCAGGTAGGAATCCTGACTGTCCTCATCCAGCCCGATCCGATCAAATGTATCCTTTAAATAATCCACGCTGGCCCGAAGCGAATCTTGAGCCTCAGGTATTTTGTATCCTCTTGTCGTGAGAATCATTCATGTCCCCCCCCAAAGCCATCATGCAATGGTTGTCCTCAAGTTCTTGGCCGCGGGCCGCGCCAACCCGGTGGCATCCGAGGAGATGAGCTCGATCTTGATCCGTGATGCCGAAACGCCTGGCGTTGCGGCATACTTCATTTGCATCCAGCCGTCCCCGATGGGCGTTCCTCCGCCAACATCCCGCGTAACGGCGGCCCATGCCGATCCATTCCAATAGTAGACGTCCACGTGAGTGCCTTCCGGCTCGTAGATATCCAGCAGCACCGTCATGTCGGTGCCGTCCAGCGCGAACTCCCTCGATATATAGGTGGAGGGGAGATCGATGTTCCCCCATCCGAGCTGCACGTCCCCGGCCACCCTTGGCGATATATACGAATTGTTGGAGGTCAGCGTGGCGCGCACCTCCACGCTGCCCGTGTATTTGGATATGGGTGTACGGACGAATGGATACAGCACCACCTCTTCATTGTTGCGGTTGATCAACACGGCCTTGAAGCTGACTCCGGTGCCGGCCACGATCTCCGTCGAAGCCAGCAACGCCAGGTCCGTGGCGTCGGTCACGGCCGTGGTCCCCAGGCTCACCTGGTTCGAGGCCTGGAATGATGCCCTTTTGAGTATAAATGAGAGGTCCTCCGTCTGAATCGGGGACCAGGTGGAACTGTTGGCCGACTGCAGCAGCACTCCGACATCGTAGGCCTGCTTCGTAAGCCACCTATAATTGACCAGGTCCCATTTCCCCAATTCGGCCACGCGCACCTTGGCATTCGTATCCGGGCATTCCACGACGATGGCGTATTCCTGCCCGGCCCCCAACATCACCAGCCGATCCATGGGGAAAGGGATCGCCACCCCAGTCGTTATTTGGTCCGGATACAGCCTGGATCTGGCCAGTACTTTTTTGCGGTCGGGCATACCCACCTGAGTGCTACAGATGAGTACATCCACAAATGTCGTGGGCTTGACGGTGAACCACAGGGAAACACTGCTGACGAAATGGTCGTACTGTAGCGTGAAGGTCTGGGCCAATGGTTCGTTCCACGCCAGCCACCAGAACCACGGAAATAACGGAGGCGTTGGAGGCCGCACCACGATGGTGCGCACCACGGCCATCGCCGTGAAAACGGCTTCGCCCGCGACTCCCGAAACGGCCCCGACGGCGCGAATGTACTTGGCCCCGGCCCTGATTCCCGCCGGGACTGTGAATGTAGCGGAAATCACCCCCGAAGAATTGGCGATGGCGCTGCCGGCGGCAATCCCGTCGAAGGTGATGTTGACCACCTCGCCGGCGTTGAACTTGGACCCGGATATGGTGAGAGATATGGCCGGGATGATGGCGTTGTCATCAGTGGATTCCGTGCCGATCCCGCTGGAAACGTACCGTGTCGAACTGATCCACCGGTAGCTGTTAGGTGACACGGTGATCTGAGCCGGAGGCGGGTCGGACCAGGTGAATTCATCGATCTGCCGCGCTTTGGTATAGGCGTTCTGGTTGATCGCCGTAACCTCGGAATAAGGCAGGAGGATGTCGCTTCCGGTCCTTATGCCGGCAAAAGTCCAGTCCACTCCAGGGATGAGAGTCTGGCTTTCAACCAATGCATTCTGCGCCTGCCCGAGATCCCGCATGTCGTCGTCCAAAAACGGATCGACGAAAAGGTTTTTTGCCACCAGGGTGGGGTTGTTGGTTCTGGCATCTTCTTTAAGCGCCAAGTAGGCCACCGTGGCGTCCAGATTGTTGATGCGCGACAAAATAGAATGGACATCGCTCATCCTGTAAGCCCGGTAGGCATCGTTGGTGAGGACCGGGTCCAGGCCGTAAGCCACTCTCACCGTCGCCAGAGACAACCCTTCCGACGTTGTCTGAGCCGACGGGATTTCGTTCGCAACACCTCTCAGTACAGTCAGGGATCCGCTCTTGAGCAGCACTATACGGTCGATCCTGGGAAGATAATAGTGGTAATCCACATTAAAGACCGTGCCCGTCTTAAGTCCGGCAATATTGATTCCGGTCCTGTCTTCGGTGATGGTAACCTCGTCAACCATTTCATCCTGGTACAGGTATTTGACCGTATAGGTGCTTCCGGGCGCCGGTTCCGACCCTGCCGACGACCAGTTGAGGGTATTGCCCACCACGGTGAAATCCGTCCCGTTCATATATGTCGTTGCGTCCTGCTTGACCTCGCTCACGCTCACAACCGGCTGATCGGGCAGAGTGTCCGAACAGCCTGAATAGCTGCCGTGAGTGATGGTCCGCGTGACTTCCTTGATGCCCACCACGCGGGAGATCGCGGCCACCGGTGCATTGAACAGCGTATAGGCCCCATCTGCATCGAACAGGTGGGGCTCCGAAATGACCTCCCGCGTGTCCAGCCCGTAATCCACCCTTACGGGCTGAGCCGCCTGGAACGTGACTTCATACCCATCGACGTGGGCTATTCCTTCTCTCACGGACAGCACGTGCTGCTGCCCGACGGCGTCGTCATAGGCGTGAGTGACCGTCATGCCGCTCACCACATAATGTCCGTTGGCTGCCAGGTCATAGCGAGCCAGCAGCTTCATGGCCCCGTCCAGGTCCGAATCCGGGACTATAGTCGCTTGCAGCACGCCGTCCATCAGCTCATAAATGGGATAGAATTCCTCATCCGCAGCGAGCACATCCGAATCCAGCGCCCATCTTCCGGTCACCTGGAGCCTGGCGGCCCCTGGTTCGTTGTAATTGCGGGTGTTCACGGCCGGGTCACGCAGGGACCCATCGTCATCCTCGGCTTTCACGACCGACAGGACCGCAACCCCTATGGTGCATAACCCAACCGTGGAGATGATTAGCGTCGCGGCCGGAACATCCACGGCGTAGCCGCTCACCCATATGACGCTCTCGCCCAGCCTGGCCTGGTCCCCGGAAATCAGGATATTCCCGCCTCGCATGAGCTTTCCGTTGCCGCATAACCCATCGATGCATTGCCTCAATTCATGGCGCATCGCTTCCTGCATTTCATTGAGCTCCCGGGACTGGAGCCCCTTTCCGGCGCGAAACAGGAGCTTCTTGTAAGCCTTCTGCGCGTCGAAAAGATCATAATAACCCGCCGGCATGGTCGGCATCGCACTCTCCTTCAAAACCCTTCTGTGAGGCTGTCCATATGCTTAACTGAACCGTACTAGAACGTGATCACATACTCGAACATTTCGCGCGTGGCGGGGTTCCTTGCAAACGGCGCCACATTTTCGGCCATGAACAGTATCCCGGCGTTGCCTATTTCGGAAGGAAGGAGGTACTGCTTGTCCGGAGCCACGCCTTCGGCCGGGGTAGTTCCCATGAAGATACCCAACTGATAAATGATGTCCGTCGGGGCGTCGTCGGCATCGAATTTGAACTGCAGATACAGGTTGCGCGTGGGCGTGTCCGTGGAACTCCACTTGGTCCCGTTGGCGATGATCGACCCGTTGGGGTCCTCTACGGCGTAGGTCTTGAGCGTCACCAACCTCCGCCCCTTCTCGAGCTCCAGCGCGTGCCGAAGCGCCAGGCTCACGCGGTAGCGGTACGTCACCTGATAGGTCACCCCTGTTTCCGGCTCGGCCCCCGGCAGCTCCCAGTTCACCGCATTGCCGGACAACGCGTAGTCCGTCCCCTGCAAATATGTCGTTACGCCGGCCACGACGGACACGATGCTGTCCACCGGCGTCTTGGGCAATGCATCCAGCCCGCCGGACGCCCCCTTGGTCAGGGTCGCCGTTTCCGTCAGCAGCACATAATCCGGGGGCGTCTCCTCGATGGTCCATTTGTCCGGGTAATCATCCGGCAAACCGCCCCAGGCCATATGAAACGTTTCATCGAACAAGGCCTGCGCCAGGCTCGTATGCCCATCCTCCACCATAATCATGTTCATGTTTGTCTATCCTTTATAATAGGAAATCACCATGTCGAGTGAGTCATGCGACCAATTACGGGCCCGCCGTCCCACCCTGCGAATTCATCCCACTCCCCGGCCCACGACCTTTCATCCGGCACCGATACGCCCTCCACGTTCCACCTGTCCCGGGAAGTCACTGAACCCGAAATCCCTGGGTCAATCAGACCGGTCGTCCACACCAGATTACCCTTCGCTATATCCACCCCCGTTGCGATCGCCTCGGACCGGTCATTCCAAAAGAACTCGATGATGGGCGCCAAATAGGGAGGCTCATCGCCGGAAAGGATCGGGAACCCGTCCGGGACGGAGGCATATTCCCACTCCCAAATGAAGCCCTCGCCGCCGCTCAGCGTGCCCCATTCATCCAATACCTGCTGACACTTGAAGGTCCGCCACCAGCAGGTTTCAGAAGGTGGAAGATCCACCACCGAATCCACCGGCCTCAGTGAATATCGCGTTCCCACCGGATTGAGCAATGGAAGGCTTTCGTCCAGGATGGACCAGTCCAGCCAGTCGGGGTACACGGGCATCCAGTATATTCGGTCACTGATCCGGCAGGGCGAGAATACGACCTCATCCAGGCGGGCGGTGTCGGTATCCCGGCGCACGAAGCACCATTTCACGCCACCATAAAGCCAGCCGTACACATCTGAAAGGCAGTCTCGGGAGAGCTTGGAATAGTCGAGCACAAAACGCCCCGCGCAATCCGGCATGCGCACCGAGGATATCCAGCTCCGAGCCGGCTTGAAGGAGCAGATGAGATCCAGCAGCTCTTCAAAAATGGCCCCTGGTGCTTCCTCCAGCACCACATCGAAGAAATATGGCGGAAGGGGAGGGTTGGTCTCCTCGCCCTCCATCACCATTCCCTGGTAGCCAGCCAGATCCAGCACCAATTCCACACCGGAAGCCCTTCCGCCCTTCAGGTAGAAGAGATATGCGTAGGTCGTCAGGTCCCGAAGGCTTTGTGTATTACAGGGCATCCGGTACCACTTTCGGATGGCCCTGCCCGAGGCATGGGCTTCCACGTAAGCATCCAGGCAGCGCTCGGTCAAAAACTGGTCCCGAAGCCAGAACATGATTTCCCTGGCGGCATCCAGCCCGCCGGCCCCACTCCTGGCCAGCAATGAAAGAGCCCCCTCCCGGATCAGAGGCCATTTCAGACCATTTTTGAAGTAGTCCCAAAAAAGACTCATGGCTCGCTCGCCCACATCGCGGTCAGCTCGATGCCATCCAATACCGCCAGCCCGGAAGCGGGGACAGTCACATCTCCGGCCGGTTCACTCCATATCACGCGCTTGACGCCGGCAACACCCATGGCGCACGCCGTCAGACGGTCAAGAATAATGTCCTCCCCGATTCCGATGGGAGCCGTCCCTGCCGGGTCAAAGAGATCGGCGATCCGGGCGCGGACCGCTTCCGCCACTTGCTCCAGCACGCCTCCGGACACTTCGAGCTCCCCTCGTATCGTCACGGAAACCGGTTCCGGCCCCTTCACCTTGACATCGTCATTGATAGGCTTGTTTTTTAAGACGACAGCTTGCACATTCGCCAGCAATTGCTCCGTTGGAATTCCGGCCGAACCGCGCACAACCACATCCACCGTTCCCGGCCCGCGCGGATGATTGTCCAGGATGGTGCATCCCACCACTCCGGTCACGCTCATCGCCCACGATTCGTAGGCGTATCTGGTCGCCCCGTTCACGTCCATCCAGGCCAGCCGGTAACGGGATCTCATGGCTTCGTCGCTCTCGTCGTCAATCCCTTCCGCGGTGATCCAATCGGAACGGTTGGTCACGGTCTCCACGCCGGGGATATGCGTCGTTATCTCGCGGATCGCGCCGGCCGCTACATTGCTGCTCGCTCCGTAGCTTTCCGCCGTTATCGGGGCCTCCACCTCAGTGGCCCCGTCCTGGAGCACCACGTCCTCGGTAGTGACGAAACGATACACGTTCCCGAGCCCATCCGGGAGCGTCCGCACGATGCGCCCGGCCGGAATAAGCACATTCCCGCTCGTTCCGGAGCGCCCGAAAACCACTTTCCCGGAGGTCTTGGTCTTCGCCTTGCGGGAAACTCCCACCTGGGCGCAATGCAGATCCAGCCATTTGCCCGTGGCCGTCTCGGGGAATGCCTGCCCGAGGACGACCACCATGAACCGGTACAAAGCGTACAGTCCCCAGGCCCACAGCTCCACCAGGCCGCGCACGACCCCCTTGTTGAGGTTCAGGGCGGAGGGCATCCAGCCCTTTTGAACGTACTCGGCCTGAGTGGCCTCGAGCCTCCCGAAGAGGTCGGAGCGCACATCGTCCAGGGTCTTCTCAATCGGTACGGACATCTTCCATCACTCTCTCCAGGACCGACAGGTCCAGGTTCATCACTAGGTGCTGCGGATGGGATATGCCGATCAAAAGGAAGCGCGCTTCCAGGATCACCCGGCTCTCGTCCCATTTCAGCACGCGGCAGCGCACGCTCAACGGCTGCACCGCTGGGTCTTCCGCAATCCTCCGGGCCGCCTCGGCTTCCAGTGCCGTACGGGTCGCAGGAGTGCTCTCCTCGTGGACGAACCAATGGATGCGGCTCCCGTAGCCCACGTCGTAAAAGAGGCTCCCCAGCGGTGTGAACAGGCGCAGCCGCACTTCCTGCAGCGCCGTGTCGATCCCCGACGTGAGCACCACGTCCCCGGATGCCGTCACTACGGGCCGATACCGTTCATCGAGGGCAATGTCCCGCCCGAACAAGGCATCCACATCGGCACTCATGCGGGATACCCTTTTATATGGGCGGGCTCGGGACCCGCTTTACTCTCCTCCACCGGAGGCGGCGCCGGCTCCATCCGCTCCAGCTCGCGGATCATCCCCGCCACCTCCCGGTAAGGCCGGGTCGTCAGATACGCCGCAATAGCCTCCAGGAGCCCATGACCTATAATGTACCGCCGCTGTTCCATTCTCTCCCCTTTCTCCAAAAGACCGAATCGGTCAGTCCACGCGCCCGCCGTAGCCGGCAGCGCCGTCTTCCATGGCTGCGCCCTTATCGCTCTTGCTTACGCAGCCGCATTGAACCCCGCTGTCTCATGCTGATTGACCAACGTGTTGAGCTTAGTCCGCAGATCCTCGACAACGGTAATCAGGTTGTTGATTTCGGTCGTGCACTCCTTGAAGTTCTTTCGGACCGCGACATAGGAAGCAGCCCAGTCGGAAGTAACCTCGTCGATCACATGATCGGCGACGCCGTAATCATTGGTGATCGAGGTCAATGACTTCGTATTCACGGCCGCGATGCCGGCCTGCTGCATCAATTTGACGATCACCCCATTGGAATTGATGCACGCGCCCGTTGAAACCCCACCCACCGAAGTCGCGAAAAACCCGCAGTGGTCCGCGCGGGTATTTACGGGGTTCACACCCTCTTCAATAAATAGTACCGCGCTGCAAGCCGTGGCGGGGTCGGAAGCCGCGGTACCGATATTGAGGTTGCCGCCGGTCGTGAAAGTGGCAATTCGCCTCGCCCCCGTGGCCCCGTCATTGTCCTTGCGCGTCTTGACCTCGATCCGGGAGCCGCGCTTGTAGTCGGTCGTGCCTTCCATGACGAAAGCAAAGCCCGCCTGTTGGCGGTAATCGTAGTCGGTAATAAGATTGTATTTTGCCACTCCTATAATTTCTGCAATGACAGCACCAGCGGCATTTACATCGCCTGCCAACTCAATCAACAGGCTACCGTTACTGAAAAACGTTGCCAGAGCATTTCCACCCAGTATGTTCGCCGGACTTGTCCCAACCGCGATTTTTGAGCCGTCCATCCCGAGACATACCTGCCCCTTCGTGTAATGCGATGTCGAGTTCAAGACGAGATTGCCTTGAGCATTGATTCCACCATAGAGCGTTTGCCCGTTTGCTCTGCCCGCCAGGAGCGGCAGATCCGTCACATCATATCCGTCCAGCAGATCAGCGTTCAGGCCTGTGATGAGTTGGCCGCAGCCATTGGCCCCCAATATAAAAGGGGCTGCAGGCGTTGCCGGGTTGAACGTATGCACCGCAATGATCGTGCCGCCCGTGTAACGCTGAACAAAAGCCGTGGAATCCAGTCCGTTCAGGGTACTGGCATCCACGGTCCCGGCGACGACCGACTCAGCCGTGATACCCCCCGAAATCTCCAGACTCTGGGCAGTGACCGTGCCGCCGACCGCGGCATCGCCGAGGATTTCAGCTCCGTGGCCCTCCACTCTGAGCCCGTCCCGGAGCACAACAGCCCCGGAAATATCCATCCCGCCACTCAGAACCTTCAGCGAACCGTCAAGCTCGGCTCCGCCTCCCAAAACCTTCAGGGGAGCAGCCGTGATACCCCCCGAAATCTCCAGACTCTGGGCAGTGACCGTGCCGCCGACCGCGGCATCGCCGAGGATTTCAGCTCCGTGGCCCTCCACTCTGA
>JABUEY010000071.1 GCA_013314815.1 Syntrophobacteraceae bacterium | reverse complement strand
CGGTCCGCCCTCCCGTGCAGGAATGGACGTCGTATCCCTGCCGTTTGAAAAAACGGCCCAGGAAATGAACGAGTCCTTCGTCGTCGTCAACTATAAGTATTCTTTCCATCTGTCTCCATCTCCATCGCTCCTGTCAACGACACCGGTATCAAGACGGAAAAGGTGGTTCCGCTGCCCGGAACACTGCGGGCCGTCATCCTTCCTCCATGCCGCTTCACGGCACTGTAGGCAATGGACAGGCCGAGACCGGTTCCCGTGCGTTTTGTCGTGAAAAACGGGTCGAACAGCCTGGGCAGATCCTCAGCCGCTATCCCGGGCCCTTCGTCCCGAACGTCGATGCGCACAAATTCCTGTGCCTCATTTCCCGTTTCCTCGTGATGGAGAGATGCGGCGATGTGGATGCTGCCGCCCGCGGCAGCGGCTTCGAGGGCATTGACCAGGAGGTTGAGAAGAACCTCACCCAGTTGTCGTCTGTCGCCCAGGAGAAGAGGCAGCCCTTCAGGCACATCCACATGCACGGACGTTTCCTGCTGCCTGGCCCTGGGCTTGACAATGAGCATGGCATCGTGCACCAGTTGTCCCACTTCTATCCGGGACAGGATGGGATCCCTCGGCTTGGCGTAATCGAGAAAACGGTTGATGGTGGCTTCCATCCTGCCGATCTGATCCATGGCCACCCTGAAATCCTCCACGTATTCCGGGGATATTTCGATTTCGCTCTCCACCGACTCGAGAAACAGCTTGAGGGAGGTCAGCGGCGTTCTTATTTCGTGCGCTACTCCGGCCGCCAACCGCCCGAGGGCCGCGAGTTGTTCGGACCGGGCAGCGGCCAGCTGAGTCTTTTTCAGGCGCACATCCGTTTCCTTGAGCTCGGCTTCCCTGAGTGTAACTGCCCTTTCAAAGCTATGCTGACGGGCCTGGAGCTGCCTGGCCATATCCCCGAACGCATTGTAGAGTGTCCCTATTTCATCGGACCGGTCGGTCTTCACCAGTGCCTTTTCAAACTCCCCCCGCGCCAGGCATTCGGCCGCCATACTCAGCCTGCGAACAGGATTGACCACATAGTAGGAGAAAAGCCACGCCGGCATGAACGCACTGCCGACGGAAAAAACAATGACCAGCAGGATGTAGCGCTTGAGCCTGTCCACGATCCTGAAGGCCTCATCACGATCCTGTTCCACTACGACGGTCCATTCGGTGCCCTCGACTCTTTTCAACGCTCCCAGCACCTCGATACCCCTGTAGTCGATATACGTCGCGCCGCGGTTTCCGCCATTGAAAATGTTCCGGAAGCTTTCTGACAGGGCGATGTTTTCGGCAAGGATACGGTCCGGTTCCTTGTGGGCAAGAAATGTCCCTTCGCGATTCACGAGATAACACTCGCCCGTTTCGCCCAGAGACACTTTGAGTATCATGGAGAGAATGGCTTCCGTGCCGACCGTGGCGCACACGATCCCTGCGGTGTTCCCATCGTTGCCGGGAACAGGCACCGAGATCCTGAAAACGGATTTCCTGCGACGGGGTTCCAGTTCGATATCTGACAGGATCAGCGGTTCAGATTCGGAAGGCTGGAGACATTCTGCCGCTTCGATGGAATCCGCCCCGGGCGGCGTCGAAAACACGACCCGCCCATCCGGGGAAAAGACCATAAGGCTTTCATAAACCGCATAATTCTGTCGTACCAGGTCGAGATAGGGAGCCATTCGCTCAGCATCCATGGATTTCAGCACTGAAGATCCGGCCACAACCTGCAGGTCGGCTTTGCGCTCGAGAATCCATCTGCCGAGCAGCGAAGCCTTGTCTGTCGCCACATCCTCGAGGTGACTCGTCACCGACCTCATGATGAGGCCTTCCGCTGTCCTGATGGAGAAGAAGCTCACCACTCCAAGAGGCATGAGACCCAGCAGGAGGAACAGGAGCATGACCTTGATCTGCAGGTTGACCGGGTATACACGTTTTTCCAAGGGAAATCCTCTCCTGGTGGAACACATGAAATATTGTGACGAATCAGGCGGTTCGTGTCAATCATCGTAGAGCATCGGATCATGCAAATCATGCAAATGGTGGATGCACTGCAGGGTCGCGACACCCCGGCGGCACGGGCCGGAACGGGGCCGGGGGGAGGATATGCGGGAAATGCGGATGATCACCCGCCGAATCATTCTGTCGGACTATTCATGCCGCAAGGCTTCTATGGGGTCCAGGCGGGCGGCCTTCAGGGCAGGGAAGTAGCCAAAGATCACTCCCACGGCGGCTGAGAACAGGAACGCAACCATCACAATGCCCCCATTGAAGACGAAGGGAACGCGCAAGATCCCAGCCAGCCAGACGGAAGTGGTAAGAGCCAGGACGATTCCGGCCAGACCGCCGAAGGAAGAAAGCACTACGGCTTCCACCAGGAACTGCATGAGCACTTCGCTCTCGAGAGCCCCGACAGCCAGGCGGATGCCGATCTCGCGGGTGCGTTCGGTCACCGACACCAACATGATGTTCATAATGCCGATTCCGCCGACCAGCAGACTGACTGCCGCCACGGCACTCAGCAGGGCGGTCAGCATCCGGGTTGTCCCGGTGAGCATTTGGGCGATTTCCTTCATGTCCATCACATTGAAGTTGTCATCATCGCTGGACGAGAGATGGCGGCGTTCCCGCAGAAGTCGAACGATGTCATTCTGGACCTTTTCCGTGGCCACGCCTTCCTCGACGGAAACCTGGATGAAGCCGACGTCCTGATTTCCGGCGATGCGGCGCTGAAAGGTGGAAAGCGGAATCACGACAATATCGTCCTGATCGGTGCCCATGGTGCTCTGTCCTTTTGCCGCCAACAGGCCGATCACCTCACACGAGAGCTTCTGCAGCCGGATCTTTTCCCCCAGCGCTTCCTGCCCGCCGAAGAGCTTCCTGATCACCGTTTCCCCCACAATACAGACCGCCGCACCGCTGCGCAATTCGCTGTCCGTGAACTGCCTCCCGGACCGGATCGACCTGTTCGTCACCTGGAGATACTGATTGTTGCTTCCACTCACCTGGGTCGTCCAGTTCTGGTTTCCGAAGATAGCCTGGATGGACTGTGAAGAAACCGGGGCTACCGCGGCCACCGCGGGGACATCCCGGGCAATGGCCCTGGAGTCCGCTTCCTTGAAGGGAACGTTGTCGGTGGACTGGCCCGGCCCCAGTCTCTTGCCCGGCGTGACCATGAGCAGGTTGCTGCCCATGCCGGCGATCTGCTGCCGGACCTGCACGGTGGCTCCTCCACCGATGGTCACCATGATGATGACGGCGGCAACGCCTATGACAATACCGAGTATGGTCAGGACCGATCGCAAAACATTGCGCCTGATCTCACGCAAAGCCAGGATCATGGTGTTCCACAGCATCAGGCATTCCTGATGTTCGGTTTGTCTGATTCGACCAGGCCATCCAGAAAGCGGACGATGCGTTTCGCGTGAGCCGCCATATCCTGTTCGTGAGTGACCATTACGATGGTAACCCCCTGCTCGCGATTCAAGCCGTTGAGAAGTTCAAGGATTTCATGACTGCGGGCCGAATCCAGGTTGCCGGTGGGCTCATCCGCAAACAGCACGGTCGGCCCGGTCACGATGGCGCGGGCAATGGCCACCCGCTGTTGTTGACCTCCGGAAAGTTCACCGGGAGTGTGAGATTCCCATCCCTCGAGTCCCACCGTCCTGAGGGCCTCGAGGGCCCGATGGCGCCGCTCGTGGGCTGATGCTCCGCGATAGATCAGGGGCAGTTCGACGTTTTCCAGCGCCGAGGTCCGGTTCAACAGGTTGAAGCCCTGAAAGACAAAACCGAGGTAGAACCTGCGCAATTTGGTGCGCTGGTTACGGGTCAGTCTGTTCACTTCAACGCCTTTGAACCAGTAGGTCCCCGCGGTTGACGTATCCAGGCAGCCAAGAATGTTCATACAGGTGGATTTGCCCGAACCGCTCGGCCCCATTACGGCCACGAACTCACCTTCATCAATGCGAAGGTCGACTCCGCGCAAGGCATGCATGGCCGCCTGGCCGGAGCCGTAGACCTTCGTCACGCCCCGGAGCTCGATAAGAGCCTGTTTGTCCGTCCGGTAAACGGCCGTCATGTTCATTTCGCCGAACTGACGGCATCCGTTACAACCGCCATCCCGGGTTGGATTTCGCCGACCACGACTTCGGTCATGCTGCCGTTTGTCGACCCGATGGTTACAGGAACAGCGGTGAGTTGCCCACCTCGTAACGTCCAAACATGCTGCTGCTTCCTCCCGGACGTATCCTCGCGCTGTCGGGTTGCAGGCTGGGGCGGGCGCGGGAGCAGGGCACCGAGCAGGCCGGTGGAAGGCTTCTTCTCCTCCTGGATCGGAGGCGTGAATCGAAGTGCGGCACTGGGTATCAGAACGGCATTTTCGATCTTTTTCACGATGATATCCGCAGTAGCCGTCATACCGGGCCGCAGGGCCAGATCCATGTTATCGACCTTCAACACGGTTTCATACGTCACGACTCCCGACGTCGTTGTCGAACCGAAACGGGCCTGGACAATTCGGGCCTCGAACGTCCGGTTCGGGTGGGCGGCAACGGTGAAGGTGGCCTTCTGGCCTTCCTGTACGTGACCCACATCGGCTTCATCCACGTTCACAATGAGCTCCATTTTTGTCAAATCTTCTGCCAGGGTGAACAGCACCGGGGGATCCAGGGTGGCAGCCACGGTCTGGCCCGGTTCCACGCTGCGAGTGAGAACGATTCCGTTGACAGGGGATCGGATGGCGGCCTTGGAAAGATCCGTCAGGTTGGAATCGAGGGTGGCCTGGGACTGGGAAACCGCGGCTTTGGCGCTGGCAACATCGGCCAGTGCCCTGTCCAGCGCTGCTTCCGCCGCATCGATCTCGACCTGTGACGGCACCTTGTTGTTGCTCAACTCTTTCACCCTTCGCAGTTGACCGAGCTTGCTCCGGGTTTCCCTGACGGTCGCCTGGGCCTGCAGGACCTTGGCCCTCGCCGATTCCAGGGCGGCTTTCGACTGCGTCACCTGTGCTTCAAGTTTCGAGGTGTCCAGTGCAGCCAGGGTTTGGCCGACTTTCACCTTGCTGTTGTAATCCACTTCAACTGTTTTGATGATTCCCGAAAGCTCGCTGCTCACATCCACCTGGTTGGTCGGATGCAGAGTGCCTGTGGCAGTGACGATGACCGTCAGTTCTCCACGCTGTACTTCCTGGGTCCTGTATTGGATGGCGGACGACGAGTTCGAGTCTTTCAAGAAGACAAGAGCCATTACGACAGCCAACACCACGAGCGCCCCGACAAGCCAGAGCTTTGATCCTCTGCCGCTCCCCCGAGACCGGTCGACACCCAAGGTACTGGCAATGTCGGATTCTTCGTTCAGATTTTGCTTCATAAATTGCCCCATCGAGAGATCTCCGCTGCCCGGCTCGCTCCCTGAACCATCGGTGGACATCTTGCGGCATTGAAACCTGTAACCTGTTCCATCCGGACAGCGAATACCTCACGTGACTTCACACACCCGGGACATGATCCGGGTCATGCTGATTTCCTACCTTTCGTTTGCAGGCAACGTCCATCCACCTCCCAGGGCTTTATACAGGCGCACCAGGTTGCCCGTTACAGCGCCGTTGCTCTGAGCCAGCTGCTCCTGGAACGACAGGAGTGAACGCTGGGCATCCAGGACGTTCGTAAAGTCCGTCAGACCCGCCTCGTACTTGTGCTCCGCCAGCAGGGCCGCATTCTGAGCCGCCCGTGTCGCTTCGCTCAGCGCCTGCCTCCGCTGCTGCACTTCCGCATAGGCCACCAGCGCGTTTTCCACTTCCTCGATCGCCCCGAGGACGGCGTCTTCGTACTGGATCAAGGCCTGCTCCTGAAGGGCCGATTGAACCTCGATGTTCTGGCGGATAGCACCGCCCTTGAAGATTGCCCAGCTGATCCCAGGCCCGCCCGCAAGTGACAGGATTCCGGAGGACACACTGTTTGACGAAAGCGATTCCAGGCCGATGGAACCGCTCAACGTGAACCGGGGATAGAGATCCGCCATGGCCACGCCAACTCTTGCCGTCTGCGCGGCCAGTTCCCGTTCGGCCCGCCGTATGTCGGGCCTGCGTCGCAACAGATCGGCAGGCACACCCACCGCAACATCGAGGGGCGGCACCGGTATGGGCTCCCGTTGCTCCAGCTCCGAATGAACCCTGCCCGGCTGTTCTCCCAGAAGCACCGCAACGCGGTTCATGGCCGCTTCCAGGGCGGTGCGCAGAGTCGGTATCTGGGAACGCGTATTTTCCAGGTTGTAGCGGGCCTGCTGCACCGCGAGTTCGTCACTCAAACCCGCTTCGTACCGCCACCGCGTCAGCTGCCAGGTCTCGCTCTGCGATTCGAGGTTGTCTTCGGCCACGGTGAGCAGATCCTGGTAGATCCGCACATCGAGATAGTTCAAGGCCACCTCCGCGAGCAGAGAGACGAGGACGTTCCGCAGGTCCTCCTCGCTCGCCTCAAGATCCCTTTCCGCCGCCTCCACGGAGCGACGGACACCGCCGAATATATCCACTTCCCACGCCGCATCGAAGCCTGCCGCGTAACCACTGCTGGTCGTGTCCGGCCCCGTATCGGTAATGGTGTGACTCCACCTGGCTGAACCAGAGCCGTCAAGGCCGGGAAAGAGACCAGCCTCGGCAATGCCCCGGCGAGCGCGCGCTTCCCGAACTCGCGCCTGTGCCTTCTTCAGATCGAGGTTCCCTGCCGCGGCGCGCTCGATCAACCTGGACAGTCTTGGATCGCCGAGCGAGGTCCACCACTCCGCCAGGATCTGCACATCCATTCCCGTGCCGTTTGTATTGCCCTCGAGTTTGTTGTTCCAGTCAGGATAAACCGGCACCTCGGGACGCACATACCTCGGGCCCACAGCGGCGCACCCGGCAGCGATGATGGCCAGGAGCATCACCGAACACCCTATCGCCGACGGGATGTATGTTGTTCCCTGCAGGAACTTCATCGACTGGCTGGCCCCGCGGCTGTCAACATGTTTTCTTTCGTGTCGCGCATCATGGCTTCGCCGGGCTGTTCAAGACTGCCCTTCCACAGCGATCGCCCGAATGCCGCCTAAAGAAAATCGGCATATCCGGTCGGCAAGAGCGACTATCTGCGGGGGGGACAATTCTTCAGGGTCGGCGATCTTCATGAACCGCCTGGCATGCATCTGAAAAATACACTGCCCGACGATATTCATCCTGCACAGCTGGACCGCGCTTTCATTCGGTTCTCGAGACGGGTTTGCCTTCCGGATGAGTTCCCGGACTATCCCCTCCAGGTACTCATCCATCGGCCGAATGGCAGTCTGCGCCACCTTGCTCAAAACACCGCTCGGGTCAGCCGTTTCCTGTGCTATGAGCTTTCCGTGCCAGGCTGGAAAACCGTCGCCAAGACCGCGCAACAAGAATGAACGAATAAAGGCTCGAAGCCGCTCCTCCAGCGTTGCATTCTCCTCCAGACCCATATCGTGCGGGTACTTCTCCACGGCCCACCGGTGGGAATACTCGAACACCGCCGCGTAAAGACCGTCCTTGTCTCGAAAATGGTAATTCACCGCACTGACGCTGGCGCCGGCGCGCCTGCAAATCTCGCGGATTGTGGCGGCACGAAAACCGCGCCGGGCAAACACCTCTCCCGCCGCCTCGATCAGCCGTTTCCTGGTTCCTTCATCCCAGAGTCTCTGCGCTTTCATGAATCCTCCAGAAGCATGCAGCCATGCTTGCAAACATTCGCCTATAACAAGTGTTCCACAAAATAGAACATGTGTTAGAATCTGTCAATTTTTATTTTCGATCCCTTCAGATGAGGCATGGGAAGGGAAGGATCTGCATGCTCGAAGCACGGCGCATTGATGGACATGGACAGGCGATCATGCCCAACCATGTTCACGGAATCACGTTCATTGCCGATCCCGTTGATAGGGGTAGGAACGGCGCATTGGTTTGCGCCGCCCCTCCCTCCGAACCGTGCTGGCGAGCCCTGGGACGGTGATGAACCAGGCGCCATACTGCGAACAGTCGCAACCGGGCAGGCGAATGGATTGCCGTGGATGCCTGTCCCGGCGGCAGTTCATACCCGGAGATCCTCCCTGTATACGCCCATCAAGCGCCCAATGGGTTTGCAGCGGCGTCCCGCAGGGGCGGTTCTTCCCGTGGCGCTATCCCGCAGGGGCGGTTCGCGAACCGCCCCCACAATCACCCGTGATTACAGGGATTCCATGCAAATGATTCGGCACGATGATCCGTTCATCCCGATCTTTTCTTCAACAGCGACCCAGGGATCGGGCCGGGTTTTTTGCGGGAATGACGGTGTGATGCGGAAATGACGGTGTAATATTCGAGGGATAACGTTGTGTTGCCAAGTGACGTTGTAATATCCACGGGAACGACGTTCAGATGCCAAGTGACCTCCCGATGCCATCGACCCCTTTCGCGAATGGCACCGGAGGCGTGAAAAGCACCGGAGATACTCGTTTTCCGGATGAACCTCTCTTACACGACCTCCCTTTCCATGCATTCCGTCACCAACCACCTGACGCGCCCTGCCATCGCTTTTATGCTGCCCACCCAGCGCGACAGGCTTCCCGGCGACCGCGCTGACGGGTTCGCCCTGTCGGTCTCCAGGTCTGGACTTCGCCGTTCCCCAGAAGGCTCGTCGCTACGTCCGGCCGAATCGGTCTTGTTATCCTGCGGACTCCATGTTCGCCTCCGGTTGCTCCCCACCCCGCCTCGCGACGACGCAGTTACCTTCGGATATCGGGAGCGAGCATCTCCCGGGAGAGGACTTGCACCTCTCTGTGTGCACCGGTTTCCAGGCGCACCAGGGGCGGTTCGCGAACCGCCCCTACGGGTCCCCCCAAGGGGAAGAAATGCCCCTACAGGACGGATGAGCACAGAAGAATCCGTAGCGGTTATTTCTTCAGATTAAAGCGCCACTTGCAGAAATGGTCGTCGGGGTGGGGATCGGGAGGAGCATACAGGCATTCCACCTGGATGCGGGGATCGATCTCCCGGGCAAAACTGCTGAACTCATCGTAATGCATGTCCTTGCAGGAATATTCCCCCAGCCCGTGTTTGATGCGGGCTTCCTGGGGTGGACAGTGGGGTACGGTAAGGATCACCTCATCGGGTTTTTCCTCGATATCGTAGCCGACGATAATCGTCCAGGGAAAGAGCTTCAATGCTTTGGTAAACCCGGTCAGGCCGTCTTCATCGAGGCTGAAGCGCTTCTTCAGATCTCTTGCAGCCAGCGAAGCGGATTTGCCCCAAACCTGCCGATTGAGTTCCTCCGCGGTGGCCAGATCGAATTTTTCCTCCACGTAAATGAACCAGAATGCATCCGCCACGCGATAGTGCCACAGCAGGAATTCAAGATACTGCCTGAGCTGAGGACCTTCCAGTCCATCTAGAATCTTCAAATCCAAGGTTCTTCCTCCAGGAATCGGCGGTTGATTCGAAGCTCCCGCTCGGGAGCCTGCGTTTTCGGCTGAAACCGGCGCCTGCATTTTCGAGGAAAGCCCCGGCGGCTTCCCGGACGAGGCTACCCGAGACGGCTGCAAAAGACAAGGCGGAATGCCGCATGCCGGCAGGAGGAGAAACCGCCGTCTGCCGGGAGGATTCCGACCGGGGCGGAATCACGCATTACCTGAGCTTCATGGACACCCGGCTCTTCTTTAAATCCGGCTGGTCCTGAGGCGCTTTCACTCCGGACTCGACCGCCGTGATTCTCTTCGGCTCGATGCGTCCCGAACCGAGAATATAGTCCCGGACAGCTATGGCCCTGCGGTTGGCAAGAAGCCTCAGGTCTTCCTCCCCCACCTGGACCACGGCAAGCAGTTCTTTCTTCATTTCCTCATCAGGCGGATACCTGCCGAGCAGCTTCTTGAAAACTCCCCTGGAGAATTCCTCGCTGTAGGCCATTTTCAGATATTTCTCGAATTCATCGGGATTCAGGGTCACCTTGTCCAGGGTGACTTCGGACCCGGATTCTTTCACCGTTTCCTTCAGCTTCTGCGCTTTGAGCTTATCCAGGAAGAACTCCTGGTGCAGGGCTTCTTTATCTTTCTCGGGGTCCACATGCCCTTCAACGGCGATCTCCAGCCTGGGCCTGTCGTAGAGAGCCTGGGCCAGGGTATCCAGGAACCTGGCGGTTTCGGGAGGAATGTCGCTGCTGCCGTATTCGAATTCCACGTGGTTGAGCTGTTCGCCTCCTTCTGCCCCGAAGATTGACCCGAGCACTGCGAAGGGCGCCGTCACGATCTTGAGGATAAAATTGCGGATAGTCTTGGCAATGACGCTCCCGAAGCTGAACTGCGGGTCATCGATGTCTCCCGTAACGGGAATGCCCAGCTTGATGACCCCGTTCCTGTCCTGAAGCAGGGACAGGGCAAATTTGATGGGAAGAGTGGTGGCGTCCGGGCTGTCGACTTTCTCGCCGAGGGTAAGCTGATCGAAGAGGATGTTGTTTTTCGAGTTGAGTTTTCTCTGAACGATGGCGTATTCGAGTTCGAGGTAGAGCTTGCCTTTTTCGAGACTGTATCCGACATACTTTTTCGCATAGGGATTCATTCGGGTAAGGTCGATGTTGATGAATTTTATGGAGACTTCAGCGAAAAGGTCCTTCCCGAAGGGGCTGACCTTGCCGGTGATGCGCAGGGGGGAGTCTTTGTCGAGCTTACCTTCGAGCCGGATGTCGGCAACGGCGTTCTTCTCCGAAGAAAGCCCCAGAACGGTTCCTCCAACCTCGAGCATCTCGGCATGAAAGTTTGGCTTGATGTAATGATCGGAAAAGGAGATGGTTCCTCCCTGAACAGCGACCTCATCGACTTTTACGGAAAAAAGAGAGGCGTCGTTTGGCTCCGGCGCACGATCATGTCCTGAAGGTGGCGCCGATCGAGGCGCTCCTTTGCCGCCCGTCCGCCCGGCGGGGGGAGGCGCCGCAGCACCTTCGGCCTTCGCAGGCTCGGCTCCCAGTACCTCCACCAGGTTGATCCTTCCCTCCGAACTGATAATAACCCTGGATCTGAAATTCTTGATCTCTGCCTTTCCCACGTGAACGCGGCGAGGGTTGTTTCCTGCGTCGACTCCTTTCAGTTCAAGGATCTTCCAGCTTACGACATCGTCTCCTGTCACTGCGTCAAACGTTGCCAAATCGCTGAAAGTCAGATTCCCCACGTAAGCCGCATTGACTCCGGGTTCTTCCGAACGGCCCGCGGCAAGGTTCCCGGCTGCTGAAACCTTCCCTTCCTTCAAACGCACTCGAACATCCTCGGGCAGATAGGGCTGAACGAGCAGCAGATCCACATCTTTCAGATCCAGCTTGAGGTCTGCGTACATTGAATCCAGTTCCGCCGTTCCTTCGACGGCTATGGACCCCGAGTTGTTCAACCGGCTCGAAAGAGAAAGCCCCACCTTGCTCTCCTTCGCGTTCGTCACGTTCTGCAGGGTCAGCCGGAGTTGATCCAAGGTGGCGTTTACAGGTATGGAGGGCACTTGATCGGCTATTTTCAGGGTATACCCCTGCAGGCTGCCGTTTATGACCATGAACTGCCAGCCGGGGCCGGCCCCCGTGGTCTGTTCGACAGGATCGCCCCTCGCTTCCGGCCGGCCCGATCCCGGCACAAGAGCCGCCAGGTTCAGACTGCCTTCCCGATCCCGGACCACGCTCACCTTCCCGTCCCGGCTGTTCACTTCACCAACGACAACGCTTTTCCGGCCCAGGTCCACCTCGGCATCCCTGACCTCCAGACCGGGGATTTCCACGATGCTTTCCTTTTCCCCGGGCCTTCTCAATTTCAGGGAATCCAGGGAAAGATTGAAGCCGGAGAGCTTCAGCGCTGCCGCAGGATCTTTGCCCGTCGTACTATACCCCGTCTTGATGCCCAGGATGGCATCCTCGATGTCGAAAGAAAGGAAGCCCCTGTAATAAGGCGCATACTTCCTCACCTGCACGCCGGACAGGTCCACCGCGCCATCGGCCCGGAAAGGATCGACGGACACGGTTCCCGCCAGGTTCAGGTCTCCCTGCTCCTCGATCTTCCCGGTCACCTCGAACCGGGCCGCACTGTCCGCTGCGTTGGACAGACCGCTCACCCTGACATTCACCGACTGCACGTACGTCTGAAACGGCTCCTTCACCGAATCATCGAACAGGGAGATCATCCCCTGGTTGATTTCCAGTTCATCGACTTTCCATGAAAACGCCTTCTCTTCGGCAGACTCGACCGCCTCGGCCTCTTCGACCTTCTTGCGGGCCACAAGAGTCGAGAAGTTCAGGACTCCCTCCCTATTCCGCCGTATGTCCGCCTCGGGTGAATCGAGCGATATCCTGGACACGTGGAGACTTCTCTCCCCGATATCGAGGGATTCAACGGCAACCACGAGATTCTGAAACTTGAGCAGCCTCTTTTCGTCCGATTCGACAGCTTCGAATTCTTTCAGGACGACCTCACCCGAAACCTTCACGGCATGTTCACCTTCGGTGCTTCTCGAATATTCGATTCTTGTCCGGATGTCCGCATGGCCCGAATTGACCTGGATGGGGAGCATGGAAGCCACGTAGGGAAAATAGTGCGCAAGGTCCACGTCCTTCAGCTCCAAGTCCGCGCTCACATCCCGGGAATCGGAAAAGGGCCTGGCCTTTCCGGTCAGTGAAAAGGAGCCTTCCCCGGATTTTGCCTCGAGCAGAGGCTGGACCCAGTCGCTCAGCAGATCTCCCACGGTGGCGATCAGCGGGATGCTCAGGCTGAGGTCCCTGAACTGGTGAGTTCTGCCGCTCAGCCTGTCTTCCACCGTCAGCTGGCCGTTCACCATCTCGATGTTGCTGACCGAAAAGCGGGGAGTGGAAGGCTTTTCTTTCTCCTCGCCGGCATCCTCATTTTTCTCCAGGAGATCGGAGAAGTTGAGGCTCCCGTCCTCGTTTCGTTCGACGCGAAACTCGGGATCGACGATCTTCAGTTCACTCAAAACAACCGCGCGCCTCAGGATGGAACTCACCTGCATATTCACGAAAAGCTCCCGGATCGACAGCCATTTCTCTTCAGACTCGGGTTCCCCTATGCGAAAGCCGGTGAGTCTTACAGACAGGGTATATGGATTCACCTGGACGCTTTCGACTTGCGCCTCACGGTGAAGCTTCGACCTGACGTTGCCCGCGAGAACCGCCTTGATGACATAAGGCAGAATCAGGAATCCGATGATGTTGTAAAGGAGAAAAGCGGCCACAACGGCTGCAAGAGATCTCTTCAGCCACGTGGACTCCCGCACCCAACGCCCGATCTGTTCCCTGCTCAACCGTTCCAAGGCTGCTGATACCTCCGTTGAAAAGTGTAATTTCCTTTGAAGAACTCGTCCACGTACCAGTCGATTCGCCCATCGTCCGAGAGAACCATGTCCAGAAGGCGCACGGCGCCGAGAAGCCTGCCTATCATATCGAGCTTTTCCTGGAGGAATGAGCAGTCGTATTTCTTTATCTCACCCCTGACCATGTCTCCCTTGATTTCAACCTTGAGGCCGAGCTTCTTGAGGATCTTGCCGATGAGCAGGGCTCGCCGCGATCGCCTTCCGATATCTGCGGCTCCCCCTTTAAACGAAAAGGTGATGTAGTTGTCATTGACCTGCGATCCACAATAGGCGTCCAATACGGCGAAATGATACCCAAGACGCGAATTGAAGTTGAGATATTCGTCTGAGATGACGACGTAATTGGGACCACCCATCCGGTCGTCACTCATGTGAGGGTCCGTGAACATGGATTCGGTCACGATGGCGGCGAATCCCTTCCAGTCGAAGTCGACGGCCCCCACCCACCTGACGTCCGGCCGCGTCATACCGTGCAGCAAAGCCCTGAAAGGCACCGACAGGATGTCATCGATACTGGCTTCAGCCCTGTCCCGAGGGATGCTCAACCCTCCCCCCAGGTCGACGACGAAGATCTTCATGGGCAGGGGAGCCTTGAGGCGGACGGCAAAGCTTTCGTTCACCTCGAGATCGTCACTGATCTTGAACATCTCCCGCATGGACATCTCGTGGGCGAAACGGACAATATCGTGCAGCGTCTGGCAGTTTTCGGGCGCAAATGTCTCACTCCTCGGATCCACCAGGTTCAGGACGGCAATCTTCTTCAGAGCCGCGTGAGCCGCCTTGTACGTAGGACTGCCCTTCATGGGGTTCACCTGTCTCCTGCGTTCGAGGATCCCCTCCACTCGACCCTGGAACACGATGCTGTGCGTAGCATCCAGCGTGATCTCTTCCCCATGGGGTATGACCGCAGTGGCGTTGCCCGTTCCCACCAGGGTCGGAACGCCGAACTCCCTCGCCACCGATGCCATATGCCCGGTCACACTTCCCACATCGGTGATGATCCCCTGGACACGACCCAGGATGGACACGTAGCGGGGGGAAGTCTGGTTGGCGATGAGAATCGAGCCTTCCGGGATGTTGAGCAGGTTGTGATCTGATGTGAGGACATACGCCAGGCCGTTTGCCTTCCCGCGGGAAGCGGTCACTCCGCCGAAAAGCAGGATGGGGTGATCGGGAAATCTCTTGCGGTAGGCCTCGATATCGTGCGCCTGCCCGGGCACCTCGTCCCGGACTGTCGCCACATCCACGTTCAAGGGGCGGGCCTGGAGGAGAACGATCCGGTTCTTGCGGTCCGTGGCCCATTCGATATCGAGGGCATGTCCGTAATGCTCTTCGAGGGTCATCCCGTAATTCATGAGGGAAAGGACCTCTTCGGCGCCCAGGCAGGGAATCGACCTGTGTTCTTCGGGAACCGGTTCTTCCTTCAACGTCCCTTCGCCTGTCCCCGAAAGGGTGAGCATGGTCTGTTTGCAGGCGGGGCGCACCGTGAGAATCCTTCTCTGTGCCCTGTCGAGTTCGTAGAAATCGGTTGCCGCCGACCCGTCCACCGCTCCCACTCCAAGACCCCAGACGGCATTGACGAGAGCCACTCCCCGCTGATGGTCGTTCGGGTCACTCGTGTACATGACTCCGCTGGCCCGAGCATCCACCATCGCAACACACAGGACGCTCATGAGTACATGCTCGTCACGGTAGCCCCTGCTCCGCCGGTAATAAACCGCTCTCGGGTTGAACGTGCTGGCCACGACTTCCTTGTACGCCTGAGCCACATGGTGCCGGTCCACTCCCAGCACCGTGGAATGCTGACCCGCGAAACTCGCCTCGGAATCCTCGCTGGTTGCGCTGCTGCGAACCGCCAGTCGCACATCCGGGCCGCATTCCCGGACGAGCCGGTCCACCTCGACATCGAGGCATTCCGCAAGGTCCGCCGGAAGGGGCGCTTCCATGATCATGGCCTGGACTTCCCTGCAGCGATCGAGCAGCCTGCCCGTATCTTCCACGTCCAGTCCTTTGAGTATCTTTTCGGACTGTTCGTAAAGTGCCGCGGAATTCAAAAAATGGTAGCACGCGTAAGCCGTGACAGCGAAGCCTCGAGGAACGGGCAGGTGCACACGGTTGAACACTTCCCCGAGATTGGCCGCCTTTCCGCCCACCTCGGAAAGGCGGTCGAGGCTGATCTGCCGCAAGGGAACGGTCAGGTTCGTCTTCTCCACGGTCTTCTTCTGAACCAGTTCCTGCAGTATGCTCACCCCGATGCGCTCCACGGCATCAAAAAGGCCGGGGTACTTCCCCAGGGAAAGGGCGTTCAGGTCCTCGGCTATTTCATAGACGAGGGACTGCAGTCGTTCCGCCTGGCTGATGACGTATTCGAGCGTAAAGGGTTTGGATCCGTAACACACCTGTTCAAGTTCGGTGATGGTTTCCAGGGCACGATTGTTCCCCGCCAGCAGATTCTGGAAGTGGCCGTACTTGCGTTGAAACGCGGCTTTCTCCCTGGAGTCGGCCTGGAACAGCCTGTTGCGGCGGAACATATCGAACAGTTTCCACATTTCCACATCCCTTCAATCATCAAGCCGGGCACTGTCCGCATCCTTCCCTTGCCAGGCCTCGACGGTTTTTCGGAAAGACCGCGCGTGCACCGGGTATGCAATCATCGCAGACTCGCATCTTTCCACTTATTATAGCCTACTTGACCCTGCTTGATTCCAGCCATTTGTCCTTGCTGACCCCGATCATGACCAATTCGTCTCCTGCTTTCAGCCTGGTGGACGGATCCGGGTTGATGATCTGCACTCCTTCGCTCTTAATGGCGATAACGTTGCACCCGGTGTGCCTGCGGATTTGGGCTTCGGCCAGGGATACGCCCGAGAGGGACACCCCGACGGGCACCCGAAAGACATTCATTCCCTCGGCAAGCATGAGTACCTCGTCTGGTTGCAGGAGATTCATGATCGTGTTGGCACTGATAGAGGAGTAGGACATCACCAGGTCGGCTCCCGCTCTGTGCAGCGTGGAAACGTTCCTGTCCAGGTTCGCACGGCTCACGATCTGGATGTCTTCTCGAAGTCGCCTGCAGTAGATGGTGAGATAGATGTTCATCACGTCGTCGTGAGTGGTGATGATGACCGAGGGAGCCTCATTGATGCCGGCACGCTTCAGTGTGTTGATGTCGGCGGCACTCCCCAGGATTGCCTGGTCACAATGCTCACACGCGACAGGATTCTTGTCGACGATCCTGAAGTCGATGCCGCTCTCCCTGAGAACCTCGGATGCCGCATGCCCCACCCGGCCTCCCCCCAGGATCAGCACCGGAGCATCCGTTTTCAGGTAGACGCCGTAACGCTTCTCGTACGCATTCAGCTGTTCGGGAAGGCCGGCCAGCACGAGCACCGTCGTGGAATTGATCCTGTTGTGAGCTCGAGGGATTTCGAACCTGCCTCTTTCCCATATGCCTATTACCGTTACCCCGGTGGTTTCGCGAAGCCCGCTTTCCAGGAGGGTCTGGCCTTCCAGGGGGGTGCGCATGGCAGGGGCTTCGGCGATGAGCAGGTTGTCGAAGCGTCCGATAACATTGGCACCCATGCTCGCCCCCAGGGTCCTGCGGGCAAGTGCCTGGCCGAGCATCTTCATGAACTGAAAAGTGAAAGTGCTGCCCGCCAGCTGGAGAATATCCACGGACTCGTCTTCATCCACATTGGAAACGATGGGCACCTGCGTCGTAAGCTCGCGCACGGTGAAGGAAATGCTCGTGTTGACCATGTCCTCCCCGCTGTTCACCACCATCGCGGCATTCTGCACTCGGAGCAGTTCGTACGACTTCGGGTCGTCGAGGTCGCCGCGAACCACGTTGTAGCCTTGTTCATAGAGTTCAATGGCCCGCTGAAAACTGTCGGAAACAATCACATAGGGCCTCCCGCCCTGTTTCAGTTTTTCCACGAGGGTCTCCGAAACGGGGTCGAAGTTGGTGAGAATCACATGGCCTCTTGTTTCCGGAGGCAGCTCACGAGGGATCCGTGCCCTGGACTGGGCTTCCAGCCAAGGCGCATAAAAGAAGTGAATGAACGTGAAAGGAAGCATTACGAGCAGCAGGATGATACCGGAGAGCAACACGGCGATGGAAAAGACTCTGCCCAGGTCCGAAGTGAACGTGATGTCGCCGAATCCGAGTGTGGACATCACCGTGAGCGTCCAGTAAAGACCGGTTACCCAGGTGAATTCCCTCTCCTCGTATTCCATGATCACATGAAAGAGAATACTGTAAAGAACGATCAGTACGGACAGAAGCAGGAAGAATTTCACCAGCCGCCGAATGTTCTTCCTGGTTGTGCGGCTCTGGAAAAAGAAGCTGATCTGTGCCGGCAGAAACTTCATGAAAGCTCCCTCACCCTGTTCTTCCAACCACGCACAGCGCGCCGCGGACAGCAGTTGCTCCTCACGGCCGCCATGCGCCCCCGCAATGCTCCCCGTCGGCGCAAATAAAGAGAACCTGCCTGCAGGACGGAGATCAGCCGACACCGGCGGCAGGATGAATACTCCATACTCAATCCGACCAGACTCGACAAGGAAGAAAAGGAAGACGATACGGAACAGGTGCCCTCGCCAGGTCGAAGGCATGCGCCTTTGCATCGAGAAAAAGTCCTTGATGTTTTATTATATACACAAGATCAAACGACACAATACCCGTTTCGGACCGATGGAAGCTCGAATCTCTTGGATTTACCCTTCCGGAATATACCGTTGACGGCGTCCCGGACCGTGCAGTATATTGCGCTCCGGTCGGCAGTTCACCCAGGCGTCGCCGCCCCGCAAGGGGGTGCTAAACCTGCCTCGATACCCCATTCGACCTTACACCTTATCCCGTGCCGGGTCGGAAGACGGCGACCACCGACATGATCCCTTCCGGATCGGCACTTCGCGAGGATAAGCGATGTCCAGAACACTCCTGCCTTTCCATTCCGAAGACATTTCCGCCCTGGCACGGTCCCTCAAGGGCCAGCTCGCCAAGTGTGAGTCTCAGCCGGGCCATCTCGAACTTCTGAACATGCTGGTGCGGGCCAATGGATACCGGAATTTCCAGCATTACCGGGCACAACTTACCGCCCGGGACCGCCTGGAAAGCCCTCCACCAGCGCCCAAACCCGATGCCGTCGACCTCGTTCGCGTCAGGCAGCTGCTGAGGCTGTTCGACCCGCAGGGAAAGCTCGTGCACTGGCCCTCCAGGCGCAGTCGCCAGGAACTGTGTCTCTGGGTCATCTGGTCGAGACTGCCCGCCCGCCAAGTCTTTTCCGAAAAGGAAATCAACCTGCTGCTGAACGAAAATCACCTCTTCGGCGACCACGCCCTGTTGCGGAGGTGGCTGTGCGACTACGGCATGCTGACCAGGACCAGGGACGGCCGTGAGTACCGCCGGGTCGAAAAGCGCCCGCCCGCCGAGGCTGTCGAACTGATCGGCCGCGTCAGCCGCTTGAAATCGGGCAGGATCGGAATGAGTTCAAACGAATAGCCCGAGATCCTCCCTGTATGCGCCCATCAAACGCCCAATGGGTTTGCGGCGGTATCCCGCAGGGGCATTTCTTCCCGTGGAGGCCGTTTTTCCGGTTATGGCGGTTTCTCGTGGGTGCGGCGTAGGGGCGGTTTGCGGACCGCCCCTACAACAAACGAGTGCCTCCAATGCTTTTTCACGCACCCGGTACTTTTCACGCAAAGGATCGACGGTATCCCAACGTCATTCAGTGTCCCAACGTCATGCCAGCGAAGGAGACCGTGTCGTATCGATTTATAACATTCGAGTTGGCGCGACGGCTATCCACCAGATGCCCAAGGGCGAGTTGGTTGATTGCCAAATCCAACCACCGGCAGGCGAGGAGAAGTCTGCAAGATGCTT
>JABUEY010000070.1 GCA_013314815.1 Syntrophobacteraceae bacterium | reverse complement strand
GCCGTGAAGCGGCATGGAGGAAGGATGACGGCCCGCAGTGTTCCGGGCAGCGGAACCACCTTTTCCGTCTTGATACCGGTGTCGTTGACAGGAGGGATGGAGATGGAGACAGATGGAAAGAATACTTATAGTTGACGACGACGAAGGACTCGTTCATTTCCTGGGCCGTTTTTTCAAACGGCAGGGATACGACGTCCATTCCTGCACGGGAGGGCGGACCGCCCTCGATTACGTGGCCCGGACTCAGTTCGATCTCATCCTGCTGGATTACAAGATGCCTGACCTGAACGGCCTGGACACGCTCAAGGAAATACGCAAATCCCAGGTCAAGACTCCAGTCATCATCATGACCGCTTATGGAACGACGGAGACGGTCATCGAGGCCATGAGGTTGGGGGCCTACGACTACCTGGCCAAACCCTTCGACCGGGAGGAACTCAGGAGGGTGTCCGCAGATGCCCTGGAAGTGAACCGTCTGATGAAGGAAGTGGTAAGCTTTCCCAGTGCACACAATGACGCCTCCGCAGATCTGCAGAGCATGGTGAGGATCGTGGGCACCAACAGGAAAATGCAGGAAATCTACAAACTCATCGGGCAGATAGCCGATAAGGACGTGACGGTACTCATTACCGGGGAAAGCGGAACGGGAAAGGAACTGGTCGCCCGGGCCATATACCACCACAGCCACCGGAAAAATAAACCCTTCCTCACGATCAACTGCGCGGCCATCCCGGACACCCTTTTCGAAAGCGAACTGTTCGGTTATGAACGCGGAGCCTTCACGGGAGCGGAACGGGGGCATATCGGCAAGTTCGAACGATGCCACGGAGGCACCCTCTTCTTTGATGAAATCGGAGACATGTCGCTTTCCACCCAGGCCAAGGTCCTGCGCATCCTGCAGCAGGGAGAATTCGAGAGGCTCGGAGGCACCGAGACGCTCAAGGCCGATGTACGGGTCATCGCAGCGACAAACAAGGACCTCGAAGAAATGGTGGTACAGGGCCTTTTCAGGGAAGACCTGCTCTGGAGGCTCAAGATCATCTCCATCCATCTGCCTCCTCTGAAGGAGCGCATCGAAGACGTACCCGTGCTGGTGGACTATTTCGTGAGGCGCTTCAGCAGGGAATACCGCACACCGATCCGCCACGTATCCGAAGCGGCCCTCGGCAAGCTCAAATCCTATTCCTGGCCGGGCAACGTCAGGGAGTTGGAAAACTGCATCCGCAGGGCCGTGCTGCTGTGCCAGGGGGACGTCCTGCTCGAGGAACACCTCGGTATCGAAAGGGAGGAGCCTGTTCCCCCCGGAAGCGTCGGCAGCCATCAACTGCTCCAGAACATCGAAAGAAAGCTCGACGACCTCCTCGTGGATCTCACAGGGCTCGCTCGACGCGAACCTCACACCAATACATTTGAACTGGTGGAAAAGGCCTTCATTTCCAGGGTGCTCAAAGAATGCGGCTTCAACCAGGTGAAGGCGGCGAAAATGCTCGGCATCAGCCGCAATACACTCAGGCACCGCATGAAGAAATACGCCGTCCTGTCTCCCGACGATTGAACAGGCAAAGCAACTGCTGCTTTTTCACACGGGCTGTTCAAAATTCGAACAGTCGGCTTGTGATCCTATTAACGAAGTATTTCGAGTCCTTGAACTCTTCCTGCCTTTTGGTCCTGTGGGTTCCCTCCATTCTCGACCCGCGAATCCTGGAAGGCCATCGCTTTCGTTCAGATCGCTATGGTCGGTATATCCTAATAATTACAAAATGTTGGAGTTTATGTAGGCATCCATCCCGAGTTGGGCACGTCTTTTGCCTTTAGGGCGCTCGGATGGTGTCCGGCGGATGGAACGGGCAGGACTGTTCTGAAGTCTTATCCACCGTGAATGAGGTTTACAGGGTTTGGCGGTTGTGCCCCGATGCGGTTGAACCGAAGCCCCGGCCCGCGAGGTTTGCTGGTGGGCACGGGCAGGCGAGGTGTTGATGATGCGGGGGGGAGTGAGTGATCCGGTGCATTGCGGGAACGGGTGCCTGGATCATGAGAAATGGGAGATAGGGCGGAATGCCGCGAGGCTGAGACACTTCAGGGGTGTGGCGGCCGTGGTGATGAGCGATGCGCTGAGGGTGTGGGAGGAGGTCTGGGATTCTTTTCGGGATTTGAGGGACCCGGATGCGATCCTGGAAGGCGGCTCGGAGCCTCTTGGGCGACTGAATTGCGGCGACTGGGATTCGGTCAGAGACAAGCTCCACCTGCTCGGGCACTACATTCATTACACGAAAAGGCTTTGTGAGGGAACGCTTGGTGATCCCGAAGAAAAGGAAAGAAAGGAGTAGAGATGCCCAGTCAGCTGAAGGTGATATCCGGCAACGACCAGGGGGAGAGCCGGCACAGGACGATGGTATCCGAAGAAAACGTCAGGCACTTCTCCAGCGTGACCCATTCGGTGCTCCAGGAGGCGCAGAAGACCTGGACTGAGATCTGGAAGGAGCTGGAAGGGTCCGTGGTGGATGGGGTGACGGTGTTGCCGGACGCCGAGGACGGGTTCCGGCCGTTGTGCGGATGGCCCGAGTTCCTCGAGAAGATGTGGGTTCTCAAACACCATCTCGATTACGCGACGAAATATTCCGAAAGCAAGGTCTACAGGTATTGATTGGAGTGGCGTGTGCCGAAGAACGGGGACATGGCGGAAGCGCGCCGCCCCGGTATGAATCGCATGGGAAAGATTGGGGAGGCGGCTGTCCGGTTGAGAGGAACGGCCGTCGTATCTATAAGAAACTTGGAGGGAATCACAATGTCCGGCAATCACAACAACAACGGCAGCAACCCATTTATGATAGCTCGAAAGCAGGTGAACGACTGCGCAGACATTCTTCAACTCGGGGAAAATGTGCGGGAGATTCTTCTCCACCCGATGCGGGAATTTCACGTCAATTTTCCCGTTCGCATGGATGACGGGTCCACCAGGATCTTCCAGGGGTTCCGTGTTCAGTACAACGATGCCAAGGGGCCTACCAAAGGGGGAATCCGGTTTCATCCCGAGGAAACCATAGATACCGTGAGAGCACTGGCGGCCTGGATGACCTGGAAGTGCGCGCTGCTCGACCTGCCTCTCGGCGGCGGCAAGGGGGGAGTGATCTGCAACCCGAAGACCCTTTCGAAACAGGAACTCGAGCGGGTGAGCCGTACGTACATCAGGGCGATCAGCCCTTTTATCGGTCCCGACAAGGACATCCCGGCGCCTGACGTGTATACGAATCCCCAGATCATGGCCTGGATGGTGGACGAGTATTCGTCGATCATAGGGAAAAACCAGTTTGGAGTGATCACTGGAAAACCCCTGCCGTTGTGCGGGTCTCCGGGGCGGGGAGACGCGACTGCCAGGGGGGGGCTGTACACCCTTCGAGAAGCGGCGCAACGGGTGGGGATTGACCTGAGCAAAGCCACCATGGCCATTCAGGGTTTCGGAAATGCGGGGAGCTATGCGGCAAGCCTGGCGGAAGTTCTGTTCGGTTCGCGAATCGTCGCCGTCTCCGATTCCAAGGGGGGAGTAGCCTGTAAGAGTGGCATCAACATTTCAAAGGTATTGAACCACAAGAAAAACACGTCCTCGGTCGTCGACTGCAGCGGCACCGAGAACATCAGCAACGATGAACTGCTGCAGATGGACGTGGATGTGCTCATCCTGGCCGCCCTCGAGGGTACACTCACCGAAAAGAACGCCGGGAATGTGAGGGCGAAAGTACTCGTCGAGCTCGCCAACGGCCCTACCACTCCCGAAGCGGACGAGATTCTCTACAGGAAAGGCGTCCACGTGATCCCCGATTTTCTGTGCAACGCCGGGGGAGTCACCGTTTCTTATTTCGAGATGGTCCAGAATGCCTACATGTTTTGCTGGGACGAAAAGGATGTCCATGAGCGGCTGGACAAAAGGATGACGAGGGCTTACCACGAGGTGTTGGAGACATCCGAGTCTTTCCGGATCAATATGCGCAAGGCCGCTTACGTCGTGGCTGTGGACAGGGTTGTTAAGGCCATGGAGTTGCGGGGATGGACCTGAAGCAGTAAAATACATGATTAAACATCGTTCCCGTGAAAGCCTGGGAACGCGAACCCTTGTGGAGTTCGGACTCCCTCTTCCTCGATAGCGGTGGAGTATTTCCTGCAGGCGGCTGTTTCAGCAGCCTCGGGAAGGTGAAGAGGGAGTCTGGAAAGCGATTTGGGTGAGATTTTTCCCGTGGACGGCCGATTGCGGCCGGACTGAGGAAGGCCGGTATGCGATGCAGGAGCCGGTAAAAGCCCGGTGCGGCAAGGACCGCTTCGGGCTTTTGACGGCTCCTGCAGTGCGTTCGTCACTACCGTTTGGATCCGGTGTTCTATTTGTTTATGGATGCGGCAGTCGTGGCCGCCTGGAGGCGGGGTTTCCAGCGGGTGCCGCGGAAAGTGTATGGAGGAATTTCATGGCCAGGGCGAAAAGGAGGATTTACGTCACAGAATTCGATATGAAGCGACTGGACAAGTTGATAGACGCTCTCGAAGATTTTGACGAACGCAACAAGAGATATCTCGAAGAACTGGAAGATGAACTGCGCCGGGCGAAGGTCGTTCCTTCGAAGGAAATTCCCGGCGACATCGTTACCATGAATTCCACGGTGCGCCTGACCGACCTGGATTCAGGTGAAGAGGCGGTCTACTCGCTTGTCTTTCCGGGTGAAGCCGACTACAAGGCGAGGAAGATCTCCATACTGGCTCCCATCGGGACTGCGCTGATCGGCTATCGTGTGGGGGACACCCTGGAATGGCAGGCGCCGGCCGGTATAAGAAGGTTCAGGATCGACGAAATCCTGTATCAGCCGGAGTCGGCTGGAGATTTCGATCGGTAGGCGAGAAAGTCATCGTTCTGAATTCAGAAATCGACATGGGCCGGCCAAGATGCATTCAACCATTCCTGCAGCCGGCCCGGAGGCATCCTGGCATTTCGCACCCCCCCCGAAAGGTACGATCCCCTTCCCGTCGAGCGGCGGGGGCTTCGAATCAGGGCCTGCCGATGAGGTTGACCCGGCGACCGCCTGCCGCAATCCATCCGGGATAATGGTCAAAACCGTTTGACAGCACTTGCCGTCGTGGTAAAAAGACAGTGATCGGTTGATTCAGCTTCCTGAAAATGACCATTCCACAAGCTCATTCTGTGATTCCTTTTCCCTACTGGTGATCGACATTCGCCGGCATCCGGCGGAGCGCGCCTGGATGGATCGGATCTCGCGTGGTGCGACGACCCTGGTTCATCGTGGGCAGGGTGAGGGGCGGGTTTTGCCATGGAAGTCATTTCGAGGTGGGAGCATGGGTTTGACGGCGCGTGACGTTATGGATACACGGTTCTTTACGCTGCTTCCTGAAACCACAGTTGCGGAAGCCGTCAAGGCCTTCAGGAGGGCAGGTGAGGAACTGAACCGCAGGGTCTTCGGGATGATGGTGACCAGCCCGGATGGAGAGCTTCTCGGGATGGTCTCCATGTATGATATCCTGATTCTCATGCGCCCCAAGCACATCCACATCTGGGGAGAAATGCACGACATCGATGTCTCGGGTTTCATGGATGAATGCTACCTCCGGGCGAAGTCCATACCGGTGGGAGACCTGATGACCACCGACGTCATCACACTCACTCCGGACACGCATCTGCTCCAGATTGTCGATATTATGGTGAGAAAGCACCTCCGCCGTATTCCGGTTTTGGATGGTGGAAAGGTAATTGGAATCGTACACATATCGAGCGTCTTCTTCTTCCTGATGGAACGCTGAGGTCTGTGCGTTCATGGCTCATGCCCCCATGTCGGTCAAAGATCGGAAGAATGTACTGAGTGGTCTGAAGGTCCGGGAGGCGATGAGAAGAATCGCCGTCCACCTGCCCGAGAGTGCTTCCGTCGACGAAGCCACCCGGTGTGCCATCAAGTTCAAGGTCAGCGCCATTCTCATCACAGGCAGGGAGTACCAGGCACTTGGAGTGGTGTCCAAAACGGACCTCATGTGTGCCTACTATGCCGGACTACCTCTCGAAACGCCCGTCTCGACCATCATGAGGAGTCCGCCTCTTTTCTGCGGCATGGACGATTCGCTGGACGCGGCGCTGGACACCATGCGCAGCAAGGGAGTACACCGCCTGTATGTGCGAGGAGACGATCCCGATCAGGCGATCGGGATCCTGGCCTATCCCGATATCGTAGGTCTGCTTTACAGGTACTGCCACAAATGCGAGCACAATACACTCAGAACCAGGAAGGTTCCCTCGATATTCAATTTTTCGGACACCTTCAAGGTTCGTGACGTCATGAATCCGTCACTGCTCGTTTTCAGAGAGGAGGATATCCTGTCCAGTGTTATGGAGGGGCTCTCTGCGCATCGGATTGGAGCGGTTCTCATCAGGGGACGCAACAATCTTCCTTCGGGAGTGGTATCCAAGACGGATCTCATCATGGCCTACCGGCATGGTATTCCGCCGACTGCCGAGGCGGCGACAATCATGAGTTCTCCCGTCCGGTCGTGCGATCACAACGAACAACTGGTTTCCGCCATTCAAAAGATGATCTTTTCGGACGTGCATCGTTTCTTTGTCTATCGGGACAATCCGGACAACATCGTCGGTGTTCTGACTCTTACGGACGCCGCAAGGGTTCGTTCCGGGTCGTGCCGAGCGTGTGTCAGCAGCCGCATAAGACTGTAGATTTCCCCATCACCCCGCGTTGCCGCTTCCGTCAAATCCGCTTTTTACCGGAAAACCGCATGCCGTCTCTCCAGCCTCCATCGGTTGAACCGAAGGTGCCGGCTTGCCTGGAAGGATTCAACGGGCGGGTGCGATCGAAGGAGAATAAAGGAAGAATGAAACGCATAGGAACCGAAGCGTTTCCCCATGTTCGAGCGATGCGTGGGAATGTGGTTCGTCCCGCATTTTCTCATAAATGAATACCTCCGGTGCTTTTCACGCAAAGGATCGAAGGCACCACGACATCATTCCCGAAACAACGTCATTTGCCACCGCGACCTCACTGCACTACAACCTCACTGCGCACTACAAAGTCGCTCCGCACTGCGAAGTCATTCCGGCGACAATCACCACGTCATTCCCGCGAACCCAGGAAAAGATAACCGTGCACGGCGAAACAGTTTTAGGTAAACAGTTACGAGAAAGGGAAAAGAGCCCGGAAGACAAGATGGATAGAGCGAGGCGATCCCGGGTGGACACATCTTTATAGTGTGATCCGCGTTTAGACTGGATTCTTGCCTTCCCGTTTTCGCGGCAATGACTTTGTCGCGAAAACGATGTTGTCGCGGGTGTATTCCACCCTTGTGTGGCAACCGTCCGGGTACGCGTTTGCCGGATGAACCGTTTCTTCGAGCCATGGTTATTTTCCTGGCTTGGGTTTGTCGATTCAACCGGAGTTCAATCCCGGGTCGACCTATTTTCATAGTTGGTTGTGAGCCCGCGGCTCATGGAAGTTTGGCGGAAGAACCAGAAGTATTTGCAAGGGAACTTTTCTAATGGTAGACGTTGAAATAGGTTCTCCATGTGTGCATCTTAACTGCTCCGGTATCCGGGCAGCCGTGATCTGCGGCTTCAGAGGACAACCAGAGCGGGAAGGAGGGGTTCCGGTGAATCAATCCGATAAACGATCGAGGGGGCATTTCAGTGATTATGACGACCTGTTCTTCTCGGACGAATCGAAAAGATCCACGGAGAGAGTCGACATGTCTCCTTTCGGTACCGAGGGCTGTCAGTGGGTGCTGGACTATTCCTACCTTGAAGATGTTCAGGACAAGCAGGACGAATAAAGTCTGAGGGTTTTCCAGACCACACGACAAGGGGGGAGGGGCTGATGAAAACAGCGTTTGCGTTTGTCATCTTCGTGTTTGCCGTTCTTGCAATTCTGAGTGATGCACGGGGGGAACCTTCGGTCAGCGGTTCGACGGAGGAGTGCATCGGATGTCACGTGAGCACTCATCCAGGCATAGTGGAGGGGTGGAAACGAAGCCGCCATGCCGCGACCACACCCGCCGAGGCCATGAAAGTCTCGGGGCGTGCCCGGAAGATCTCCAGCGGGGATGTGCCCGAGGATCTCAAGAATGTGGCGGTGGGGTGCGCCGAGTGTCACCTCATGAGGCCGCGTGCTCACACGGACACCTTCGAACACAACGGCTACGACGTTCATGTGGTGGTCAGCCCGCAGGATTGCGCAGTCTGCCACGTGGTCGAAACCGAACAGTACGGCAGGAACCTGATGGCCCATGCCTACGGAAACCTGGTGAACAACGATGTGTACAGGATGCTGATCAGCGCTGTCAACGACACTCCCGTCATGGACAAGGGCAGGCTCGCCATTCAACCTTCCAATGCCGCCACGGATGCTGAATCCTGCCTATACTGCCATGGCACGCGCCTCGAGGTCACCGGGAAACAGACCCGGGAAACGACGGTGGGTGAAATGGAATTTCCGGTGATTGCCGGCTGGCCCAACGGTGGAGTGGGCCGCGTGAACCTGGACGGCAGCGTGGGTTCGTGCTCTGCATGCCATACCCGGCACGAGTTCTCCATTTCCATGGCTCGAAAGCCCTATACCTGCAAGGAATGCCACGTGGGCCCGGATGTCCCGGCCTACAAGGTGTATGCAGCCAGCAAGCACGGGAACATCTATTCGGCAAAATATCAGGACTGGAACTTCAAGAACGTACCCTGGACCGCGGGGAAGGATTTCACGGCACCCACCTGTGCCGTATGCCACATCAGCGAGGTGGTCGGCCTCGATGGGGAAATCGTTTCGAAGCGCACTCACGAAGTGAAGGATCGCCTCCCCTGGCGCATTTTCGGGCTGATCTACGCTCATCCGCACCCGCGTGACGCGGATACCTCCGTGATTCGAAATCAGCAAGGACTGCCTCTTCCCACGGACTTCGGAGGAGGAATCGCGGAAAAATACCTGATGAACGAGCAGGAACGCGCCGAGGCTCAGAAGGCCATGCAGGCCACCTGTTTCGCATGCCATGACGGTTCCTGGGTCGACGGCCACTGGGAAAGATTCGTGAACACCATCGAGCAAACCAATGCCGCTGCCTTGACCGGGACTCATATCATGGGTGAAATCTGGAAGCGGGGACTTGCCGTGAACCATGAAAAGGGAGGCAATCCCTTTGACGAGTATATCGAGAGGGTGTGGAGCGACATGTGGCTCTTCTACGGCAACTCCGTCCGGTTTGCCTCGGCGATGGGGGGAGGCGGCGACTATGCGGTTTTTGCGGACGGACGCTACCAGATGACAAAGGCGATCCGGGAACTGGACGACTGGCTCGCTCTCCGGAAAAAACTCCCCAAATAAGCCAGGCAGGGACACTCGAGGGTCCGGGCCTCCTCCGGACCCTTTGCCCTGGCGGGAAGTACGGCTTGACTCCAGGCCCATGAAGGGTCCCGCCGGGATGGGCATGCGCCATGCGGCCGGCCGCTGTCGCCCGCGAAACCGACTCCTCTGCGGAGTGCCGGCCTCTGCCGGGCCTTCCGAAACTCCCGCCTGCCTCCTTGTTCCCTCGAACGGTGGCTCCGCCTCGAACCGATGATTATGATTTCGCCAGGGAAGATTCATTGCCGGGGAAGCCATGCCCGCGCAGATCCGGAACATCTCCGGGAGAGGATGTGTCATGAAACCGTACGAGGGTACCGATTACTTTGATTGCAGCGAGTTGCTGACCGATTCCGAAAAGGATCTTCGAGACAAGGTCCGCGGCTGGGTGGAGAAGAGGTATCTCCCCGGCGTGTCTGACTGGTTCGAACAGGGAATATTCCCGGTTCGTCTCATTCCCGAAATGGCCGGTCTCGGGCTGTTCGGACTCAAACTGAAGGAATACGGTGGAGCTGGAGTAAACAGCACGGCATACGGGCTGGTGTGCCAGGAAATCGAGCGCGGAGACAGCGGTCTGAGGTCGTTCGTATCGGTGATGAATTCGCTCGTCATGTTTCCCATCGCCCGCTTCGGCAGCGATGAACAGAAGGCCACGTGGCTGCCGGCCATGGTGCGCGGGGAAAAGATCGGCTGTTTCGGAATGACGGAGCCCGAGACGGGGTCGGACCCTCAAAGCATGCGGACGACGGCGGTCAGGCGGGGGGATCGGTACGTCCTGAACGGGAGAAAGATGTGGATCACCAACGGGGAAATTGCCGATGTGGCCATCATCTGGGCAATGACTGACGAAGGGATACGAGGGTTCCTCGTGGAAAAAGGTACTCCGGGATTCTCCGCTCATCCCATCAAACGCAAGTTCTCCCTGAGAGCTTCCGTGACATCGGCCCTCGTTCTGGACAATGTGTCCATTCCCGCGCAAAACATCCTGCCAGGAGTCGAGGGGCTCCGGTCGGCGTTCATGTGTCTTGGCGAAGCGCGCTTTGGAATTGCCTTCGGCACGGTGGGTGCCGCCATGGCCTGCTACGAGACCGCACTCGACTATGCCAAGAATCGCATCCAGTTCCAGGTCCCCATCGCATCCTTCCAGCTGGTCCAACGGAAACTGGTCAAGATGCTGACGGAAATAACCAAGGCTCAGCTCCTGTGCATCCGCCTCGGACGCCTCAAGGACGAAGGCCGTGTGCGGCCTGTCCAGATCTCCATGGCCAAGATGAACAATTCGGCCGAGGCACTCAAGATCGCGCGAACCGCCAGGGATATCCTGGGAGCCAACGGTATCAGCCTCGGGTACTCCGTGATCCGGCACATGCTGAATCTCGAGACTGTGAATACCTACGAGGGTACGGAAGACATACATGCTTTGGCCATCGGGCGCGACATCACCGGGATGAATGCTTTTTCCTGCAGGCAGGAGTGACTTTCCGGTCAGTCCAGGTCAAAACGTATGCCCTGCGCCAGCGGCATTTCTTCCGACCAGTTGATCGTGGTGGTCTGCCGCCGCATGTATGCCTTCCATGCATCGGACCCCGCCTCTCTGCCGCCTCCCGTGTCCTTTTCACCGCCGAAGGCTCCCCCGATTTCCGCCCCGGAGGTGCTGACATTCACGTTGGCGATGCCGCAGTCGCTTCCCTGGTGGCTGAGGAACCATTCGGCCTCCCTGATGTCCCGGGTGAAAATGGAGGAACTCAAACCCTGGGGCACTCCGTTGTGACAGGCGATTGCCTCCTCGAATGTATCGAAGGCAATCACGTAAAGGATCGGGGCGAAGGTTTCCTGCTGAACGATCGGGAAATCGTTGCGTGCCTCGGCGATGCACGGCGTGACGTAAGCTCCCCGGTCGTAGATCCCTCCCGAGAGGATTTCTCCTCCGTAAAGGATTCTTCCACCCTGGAGCCTCAGGGTTTCCAGTGCCTCCTGCATGGCTTTCAGTGCATGCCGGTCGATGAGCGGGCCCATCAGCACACCCTCGTCGATCGGGTTGCCGATCCGGATCTGCCGGTAAGCGTTGATGAGCATGTCCACGAGGGTATCCCGGATGCTTCGCTCCACGATCAACCGGCGAATGGTCGTACATCGCTGTCCGGCCGTGCCTACCGCTCCGAAGACAATGGCCCGGACGGCCAGGCGGAGGTCCGCATTTTTCGTCACGATGACGGCGTTGTTGCCGCCGAGTTCGAGAAGCGGTCTGCCCAGCCGCTCCATGACCGTACGTCCCACTGTTCGCCCCATCCTGACGCTGCCGGTGGCGGAAAGGAGAGGGATTCGATGGTCGGCCGCGAGCAGATCCCCCACATCTTCCCTTTTCCCGATGACCAGGTTCAGAACTCCAGGCGGAACGGCACATGCATCGAGTACCCGCCCGGCGATCTTCATGGCGGCGACGGCGCACAGGGGCACCTTGCTCGAAGGTTTCCACAAGACGGTATCCCCGGCCACGAGGGCGATCATGGCGTTCCATGCCCACACGGCCACGGGAAAGTTGAACGCCGTGATCACTCCAACCGGTCCCAGGGGATGCCATTGTTCATACATGCGGTGTCTGGGTCGTTCACTGTGCATGGTCAGCCCGTAAAGCATGCGCGACTGGCCGACGGCGAAATCACAGATGTCGATGACTTCCTGGACCTCCCCTTCTCCTTCGGACCGGATCTTTCCTGATTCGAGGCTCACCAGGAGGCCAAGATCCCTTTTGCAGCTGCGGAACGCATCTCCCAGGCGCCGCACGATTTCTCCTCGCCTGGGAGCCGGAACCATGCGCCATTGTTCGAAGGCTTGCACCGCTGCGGATACCGCGCGTTCATAGTCGTCTCCCGATGCCTGGCGTATAGAACCGAGGGGAATCCCATCGATCGGAGAAAGGGATTGGATAATCCCGCCCCGGCATTCGAGCCACTCCACACCGGTGGAGGCTCCTTCGTTCAGGTCCGTTATGCCCAGTCTTTCGAGCAGCTCCCGCAGGTCGTTTCCCGAGATCGGCATTCTTTTTCCCCCTTTCCGGATCGAGTATGCCCGCTCGCATGCCTCTATCCCGCTACGGACCGGACGGACTCCTCGAACATGTCAAGCCCCACGTCCACCTCTTCAGCGGAAACGGTCAGGGCCGGGCAGAAACGGATGGTGTTGTCTCCACAGCCGAGAAGCAGAAGCCCTCTTGCAAACGCCTTCCGGATGACTTCGTTTCTCCATCGGGATGCCCGCTCCTTGGTCACCCGGTCTTTCACCAGTTCAACTCCGACCATGAGTCCTTTGCCGCGGACATCGCCAAGGCACTCGATGGACTTCTGCATTTCCCGCAGGCCGTTCATGAGCTGTTCCCCACGGGCCGCGGCGTTGGCCATGAGGGATTCCTCGATTAGCTCTATGGTCGCAAGAGCTGCACGACATGCGAGTGGATTGCCTCCGAAGGTGGAAGCGTGCGAGCCCGCTTCCCAGTTCATGATTTCGGCGCGCGCGACCATGGCGCCCAGGGGCAGACCCGAGGCGATGCCCTTGGCCAGGGCCATGATATCCGGTTCGACGCCGAAGTGTTCCATGGCGAACATCTTTCCTGTTCTTCCCATGCCGGACTGGACTTCGTCGGCTACAAGAAGGATCCCGTAGTTGCCGGCGAGGCGCTGCAGTTCGCGGTGGAATTCGGCTGGAGGCACGATGTATCCCCCCTCCCCCTGTATGGGTTCGACAAAGATGGCTGCAACTTCGTCGGGAGGAACGGTGGTACGGAAAAGGGTGTCTTCGAGCCATCGCACGCAGGCCACGTCGCATCGAGGATAGCACAGCCCCTGGGGACAGCGGTAGCAGTAAGGGTAAGGGATGTGGGTGATCCCGGGGACAAGGGGGCTGTAGTTTCTTTTCTGTATGGCCTTGCTGGCCGTGAGGGAGAGCGCGCCCATGGTGCGCCCGTGGAACGCGCCGAAAAAGGCGATGTTCAGCTCCCTCCTGGTATGCCACCTTGCAAGCTTAAAAGCCGCCTCCACAGCCTCGGCCCCCGAGTTGCCGAAAAAGACCTTGCGATGACCGCCCCCGGGGACGAGACTCGACAGTTTTTCAGCCAGGATGATCTGGGGAGTGTAATAGAAGTCGGTGCCGGACATGTGCAGCAGCCGGTCCGCCTGGTCCTTTATGGCCTCAACCACGCGAGGATGGCAGTGACCCGTGGCACATACGGCTATTCCTGAGGTAAAGTCGAGAAATTCGTTTCCGTCTGGATCGGTTACCCAGAGTCCCTCGGCTCTTTCGGCCACGAGAGGATAAACCCGGGTGTACGAGGGGGAGACGTAACGACTGTCCAGGGCGATGAGTGCTTCCGCCCGCGGGCCTGGAAGCGGTGTGATTATTCTGGGATGTCTCATGGCGGATACTCCATGTCTGATCCGTGTTCAGTGGGAAATCTGAGGTCCGGTTCAAGAACGCTGCCATGCAATATAAGCATCGACACCGGGAGTGTTCAAATTACAGCCGGAGCAGGAAAACGAAGGAAAGAGAGACGAACCGGCACGGGTGAGCCGGAAGCCGCGGGCTCATGCCGGCGGCGAAGTATGATACCAAAAGCGGGCTTCGAATCTAGCCAATCCATGCCGTGGTAATTATATTAACAGCGTTTTTGTGCATTCATCTCTTCCCTTCTGAAATCCACAATTTTTCCGCGGGCGGACATGCGCGCGAACATAAGGAAAAGAAGCGATGCCCAGAAAAGCCATCAATCTTACCTGCAAGGTGGAATACCTTTCCATTCTGGACGAGACAGGAAAACTGGACAAGAAACTCGATCCATCCATACCCGACGATCTGCTGCTCCGACTTTACCGTGCGATGCTTCTCGCCCGCCGCTTTGACGAACGCATGCTTGTTCTTCAGCGGCAGGGAAAGATCGGGACCTTCGCTCCCATCAAGGGCCAGGAAGCGCAGGTGGGCGCGGCTGCAGTGCTCGAACCCGGTGACTGGCTCGTACCATCCTTTCGCGAGATGCCTTCGGAGCTCTGGCGGGGGAAGAGCATGGAGAGCGTTCTGTTCACCTACGGCGGATACAACGAAGGAGGCTACATCCCGGAGGGGATAAACAATCTTCCCGTGTCCATCCCCGTGGGTTCCCAGACCCTTCATGCCGTGGGCCTGGGGTACGCGATGAAGTATCGCGGGGACAAGAGCGTCGCCATGGTATTTTTTGGAGACGGAGCCACGTCCGAGGGGGATTTCCACGAGGCTATGAACTTCGCTGCGGTCTTCCGGACACCCACCGTGTTCATGTGCCAGAACAATCACTGGGCGATTTCCGTTCCGCGATCCAGGCAGAGCCATTCGAAAACCCTTGCCCAGAAGGCTCTTGCCTACGACATGCCAGGGATCCAGCTGGACGGCAATGACGTGCTGGCCGTCTACGCGGGCGCGAAGGAGGCCGTGGATCGAGCCCGTTCCGGAGGTGGGCCGACCTTGATCGAGCTGGTCACCTACCGCATGTCCATGCATACCACTGCGGACGATCCGAAGAAGTATCGCAGCGAGAAAGAGGTCGAGGAATGGGAGAAGAGAGATCCCATCGTGCGCTTCGAAAAATACCTCAGGGGCAGGAATCTTCTCACGGACGCCGGGGTCGAGGAGATGGACGAGGATGTCCGCAACGAGGTGAGGGAGGCGGAAGAACGCTGGCTGGAACAGATCGGGAAGGGAGTCGATCCGCTGGATATGTTCGACCATGCTTATGCCGAAATGCCCCCTTCCCTTCGAGCCCAGAAAGAGGAGCTGGAACGGGAACTCAGCGAGAAGAAGCGATGAGCCCGGAACGTCCGGTACCGCCCGCCTCGACGGCAGGTTCGGTGAAGAGGGAATCGAGTCCCAACCCAATTGCATGGGGGATATGAAATATGCCGAAAATAAACATGGTTCAGGCGATCAATCTGGCTTTGAGCCAGGAAATGGAAAAGGATGACAGCGTGGTGGTCCTGGGCGAGGACGTGGGTGTGGACGGCGGAGTCTTTCGCGTGACCGACGGACTGATCGACCGGTTCGGCCCCGAGAGGGTAATCGATACTCCACTGGCGGAATCGGGCATTGCGGGCTTTTCCATCGGAATGGCCCTGTACGGGCTGAAACCGGTGTGTGAAATGCAGTTCTCGGGATTCAGCTACTTTGCCATGCACCAGATGGAGTCTCATGCCGCGCGGCTGCGCTGGCGTTCGGGTGGAAGATTCAGCGTCCCGATGGTTCTTCGGGCACCGTACGGAGGTGGAGTGCGGGCTCTCGAGCACCATTCCGAGAGCCGTGAAGCGTACTGGGCACATACTCCGGGGCTCAAAACCGTTATCCCGTCCTCCCCCCGCAACGCGCGGGCTCTCCTGGTCAGCGCCATACGCGATCCGGATCCTGTGATCTTTTATGAACCCAAGGCCCTTTACAGGGCCTTCCGGGAGGATGTACCCGATGAGGAGGAGACATTGCCCATCGGCAAGTCTCAGATCGTTCGAGAAGGGAAAGACGTGACCCTGATCTCGTATGGGGCTTCCATGCGTCCGGTGCTCGAAGCGGCATCAGAGCTTTCGGCCAGGCACGGGATCGAGGCGGAAGTCATCGACCTGCTCACCGTCTCTCCCATGGACGACGAGCTGTTTACCGGTTCCGCCAGGAAAACCGGGCGTGTGGTGGTGGTGCACGAAGCACCGAGAAGCTTCGGGCCGGGGGCCGAGATCGTGGCCCGGCTGGTGGAAAAATCCTTCCTCTTCCTCGAAGCCCCCGTTCGGCGTGTCACCGGCTTTGATATCGTGATCCCTCTCTATCAGAGGGAAACGGAATACCTGCCCGGCCCGGAAAGGATTTTGAAGGCCGTTCGGGAGACACTCGATTTCTAGCATCCATTCGATGTGGCTGCGCCGGTATGCCGCCCGGGCAGGTTTCTTCAGCCCGGTGCTGTATAGCGCGCGGCCATGGACAGGCACCACGCCGCAGGATCTGAGGAGGAGGTATGGCGGTAGAATTCAGGCTCCCCGACCTCGGGGAGGGAATCCATGAAGGTGAGATCGTCGAAGTGCTCGTGGCGGTGGGAGACAAGGTTGTGGACGGGCAGCCCGTGCTCATCGTCGAGACGGACAAGGCGACTACGGAAATCCCCGCTCCGGTATCGGGAAGGGTGAAGGATATCAGGGTAAGACCCGGTGAGACGGTCAAGGTGGGTGACGTACTCATGACCTTCGAAGAGGAAGCCGGCGCGAGGCATCGAAAAGGTGTGGAGGTTTCCCCGGAACCGCCGGTGGCTGAGGCACCGGTTTCCGTGGAAGGCCGCATCGAAGCGGCGCCCGGAGGAACACCTCCAACGGCAGCCGGCGAAACGGTCGCCGCGACTCCGTCCACCCGGCGGCTGGCGAGGGAACTTGGAGTGGATCTTCGGCTGGTGTCTCCCAGCGGGCCGGGAGGGCGGGTCACTCCCGAAGATGTTCGAGCCTTTGCCGCGGAGAAGGCGCGGGTGCCGGTCGAGCCACGTGAAAAACCCGTTCCTGAAGAAAGAGAGGAGGTCCGTTCCCCGGAGGTCCCGCGCGCATCCATTGGGGACGCCGACGCCTTCGGCCCCATCGAACGCGTTCCCCTGAGATCGGTGCGGAAGGCGACCGCGAAGCATATGGCCCTTGCGTGGTCTCAGATCCCTCACGTGACCCACCAGGACGCGGCCGATATCACCGAACTGGACAGGTTCCGCCGCAGGCACAAGGCCGACGTGGAAAAGGCGGGTGGTGCGCTGAGTCTTACCGTATTTGTGCTGAAGGCGGTTGTTGCGGCGCTCAAGGATCATCCCCGGTTCAATGCCACCCTGGACAACGAGGCCGGCGAGATCATCCTCAAGCATTATTATCACGTGGGAGTGGCCGTGGACACCGATCGCGGATTGATCGTTCCCGTGATTCGAGACGCGGACAGCAAGAGCCTGGTGGAGATAGCCGGGGAACTGCCGGTGCTCGTAAAGCGCACCCGGGAAGGGAAAATAGACCGGGATGACATGGCCGGCGGCACCTTCACCATTACCAACATCGGCATTCTGGGAGGCACCGGGTTTACTCCCATTGTGAACTATCCGCAGGTGGCCATCCTCGGGCTCGGGAGAGCCGGGCTGCAACCTGTTGTGGCAGGGGATGAAGAAGAAAATGAAATCGTGCCGCGCCTCGTGCTGCCCCTGATCCTGGGTTTCGATCATCGTGTGCTGGACGGCGCCGACGCAGCGCGCTTTCTCAACGCGGTCATCCATATGCTGCAGGACCCTGAAAAGCTTCTGATGAAGATCTGACAGCTTGCATGGAGAGGAGATAAACCGAACATGGTCATGGGCGAGTTCACTCAGGAAACGGATGTCCTGGTCATCGGATCCGGCCCGGGAGGATATGCGGCCGCCTTTCGAGCGGCGGACCTCGGGCTGGATGTGACCATGGTGGATACGGACGACAGGCCTGGAGGAGTATGCCTGTTCAGGGGCTGTATCCCGTCCAAAACCCTGCTCCATGTCACAGAACTTCTCCACGACGCCTCCCGCGCCGGTGAGATGGGTGTGGTGTTCGGTCGACCGGAGGTCGATCTCGATAAGCTGAGAAACTGGAAGAACCGTGTGATCGAAAAGCTTGCCGGCGGACTCCTCGACCTGACATCGAAACGGGGCGTACTGCTTGTCAAGGGACGTGCCGTTTTCGAATCGTCGGATCATGTGCGCATGCGGGAGTCCGAGGTAAGTCATATTCGGTTCAGGCACGCCATCATCGCCACGGGGTCGACTCCCAGATCGATAGCGGGTGTACAGTTCAGAAAAGGCGGACGAATCATGGATTCCACGGGGGCTCTCGAACTGGCGGATATTCCGACGCGCCTGCTCGTAGTGGGAGGCGGATACGTGGGGGTCGAACTCGGTTCCGTCTATGCGTCCCTGGGAAGCCGGGTGACGGTGGTCGAAATGAGCGACAGGCTGATGATGGGAGCGGACCGGGACCTGGTTCAGCCGCTCGAGAAGAGGCTGAACGAACTGTTCGAGGTCATACATCTGAAAACGGAAATCCGGTCGATGGAAGAATACGAGGACCGGGTGGAAGTCACATGGGAGGGCGAAGCTGGGGAATCCGGGCAGGCTTTCGACCGGGTGCTGGTTGCCGTGGGCCGCAGCCCCAATTCCACCGATCTGGGTATCGAGAATACTGGAGTCGAACAAAACGAACGGGGCTTCATCATCGTGGATGAACAGATGCGCACGGCGGACGGGAGGATCTTTGCCGTCGGGGATGTGGTGGGAGGAGCCATGCTGGCTCACAAGGCCATGCACGAGGGAAAGATAGCCGCCGAGGCCATTGCCGGAGAGAAGTCCGCTTTCGACTACCAGGCTGTTCCTTCCGTGGTGTATACCGACCCGCAGCTTGCCTGGTGCGGCCTGACCGAGGAACTTGCCCGGGCGGGAAACCGGCCTGTGAAGGTCTCCCGTTTCCCGTGGTCCGCGTCCGGGCGGGCCGTTTCCATGGGTGTGACCAGGGGGATGACCAAGCTGATCGTGGACCCGGACACGGAACGGGTCCTTGGATTGGGCATCGTGGGGCGGAATGCGGGTGAAATGATCTCGGAAGGAGTCCTGGCCGTCGAAATGGGGGCTCTTGTCCGGGACCTCGCCATGTCCATGCATCCTCATCCGACGCTGTCTGAGACCGAGGAGGAGGCCGCGGAAGTCTTTCTCGGCAGTTCCACGCACATTCTGCCTCGAAAGAAGTGATGCCGTTTCCGTATGGGTTCTTTCGGCAGACTTCCATGAGCCGTGGGCTCACAGGCAACTATGAAAACTGGCTGAGCCAGGATTACATTCCGGTTGAATGGACAAACCCAGACCAGGAGGATGACGCCGGACCACGCACAAAAAAACTCTTGATCCGCTGATCTTTCAAGAAAACGGCCCGAAACGTTCCGGTTCATCCAGCAGACGCGTAACCGGACAGTTGTCCCACAAAGGCGGAATACATCCACAACAGCGTCACTTGCGCGACATCGTCATTCGGTATCATACGGTATCACAATGTCACAATGTCGTCCGGTATCACAATTTCATTGCCATCAACAACGTCATTCCCGCAAAAGGCGGGAATCCAGGAAAAGGAACCGTGCATGGCGAAACAATTTCAGAAATGGGAAAGAGCCTGGAAGACAAGATGGATGGAGTGAGGCGATCCCGGGCGGAGAGGCCTTCATGGCGCAATCTGCGCTCAGACTGGATTCCCGCTTTTGAGACTGTGTCGTAATTGTAGGGCCTGGGAGTGGATTTTTATGGTTTAATAGGAATAAAAAATAGGCAAATCGGAAGGTTATGTGGTATAGTGTAGCCCTGAGAGCAGGAGGAAAAGGGCTATGGCT
>JABUEY010000069.1 GCA_013314815.1 Syntrophobacteraceae bacterium | reverse complement strand
TCCGTCTTTCCCATCCCTCCCGCCGACCGGGTCGGGCGGCGGGAGGGATGGGGATTGTTGGACAGGGAAGGGATTCTTAGGCAAAGAAAGGATTCCGCGGGTTCGGTCCGGGTCAGAAGTAGGACTCGAGGGTGCCTCGTCTTCGGATATCCAGGGTGGCGCAGTGGAACGAACCTCCGAACGGCCCGTAGCTGAGGAAGGCGCAGCGGATGGGTTCGAATCCCCAGTTCTTGAGGGCTCGGATAAGTGACACCTGGGAACTGTCCACGACCACGCGTTTTTCGTCGAGCATGAGCACGTTGATGCTGGTCCAGGGGCTGCACGCGGAAATACTGGACATGAAGCCGTTTACGGGATCGGGGCGGGGGGCGATGAGCACGTCCCAGGATTTGAAGATGGGCGGAAGCCTGGTGACATCGATGTAGTCCGGGTTGACCAGGACCTTTCCGGGAGCCAGCGGAAGGAGGCTCGAATCGATGTGCATGGGCTGTCTGCAGCGGCTTTCGATTTCATGGATGCGGTAGGTGTCTCCGAGGTGCCTGCGGAGCCATTCGATCCCCATGGCGTTGGTCACGTTGCTGCGGGTGACGAGCAGGTCCCGGCCGCAGCGCACGAAATCGGCCGCATCGAAGACGGGTTCGAATTCGTTGATCACGTAGCGAATGGGTTCGCCGTCCCGGGGAATGGCGTAGTCGCGGCGGAAGAGTTCGTCGGTGAGTTCCGGCCTGGGGGCCGCCGTCCATCGGGCTCCTTTCAGGAAGTATTCCTTGAACAGCCGCCTGTACGCATAAGGTTCGAAGAAGCGCGAACGCCAGCAGGTGGGCGTTTCGATGATTTCGTTGCCGACAACCAGGAAGATGTCCCGGGGGCACGCTGTGCAGAACCCCCGCGAGGACCACGACGGCGTCCTGTACCTGCGGTGGAAATCCACCTTGTCGGGCCTTCGGACCTTCACTCCCTCCGCTTCGAGAATGTGGATGAATTCGTCCAGTTCCTTCCGGGCCTTCCGGATCATCCATCCGGGAAACCTTCTGCCTGCCGCGAACCTGAACAGTTTTGCCGTGGAAGGCGGAATATTGAAGGTTACCGCAACGTGATAGGATGGAATGTTGGACCCTTCGAGTCTGCCCACGATGATTTCTTCGAGCGGGTCCCATTCATTGTGAGAATTAACGGGGCAGACTGAAGCCTCTGCTGCCTGGGTGTTCTGGTCCATGTCGGAAATCCCCCGGTTCGAACCGATCGGTTTCATTCTGGTTTCGTTTCACTGGCGTTCCCCGAACCCGATGATCATGACTCCCGCGACAATCAAAAAAGTTCCGATCCAGCGGTTCAGGGAAACCGGTTCTTCGAGAACCGTTTTCGCCATGACCGCGACGAAAAGGTAACTGAGTGCGGTAAAAGGCATCACGAAGGTAATGTCGGCCCAGGAAAGCGTCAGCAGGTACAGGCCGAAGAAACAGGCCGAAAGAAGGACGCCGCCGAGCACGAGCGGGTTGGTCGCCGCCGCGAGTATGATCCGCAGTCCCTCGTACCCTCCCCTGCCCACCTGCTTCATGCCGGCGCTGAGCAGGACTTCCCCCACCGCCACCAGCAGGGTGGCGAACAGAATCACCGGAACAACCTTCAAAACTCCTCCCCTCTTTTCCATTGCATCCCTTGCTTATCAGCGCCATCCGGATCCTCCGTCGCCCGTGCTTCGCTTCCGGCGGGTCCACGCGGACGGAACATGGCGGCATGATGAAATGAAATCGCCGTCGTTGCAAGGCAAATGCGACAGATCATGGTTCAAGATGCCGAAATCATGCCGTGAAACGTGGATGGGTGTACCTTTGAGATCCCCCCGGCGCTGGAGGGTGATCTTAACGGCATTGCGACAAATCCGCAACGGGCTTTCGAGGAAACATGGATGTTGGAGGAAGCAGCCGGAGCAACACGGGCCCGGGGTCCCGCCGCATTGGGTCAGGGAACGGGAAGCGCAGGTCCGCCGGGGGGGAGTGCTTTTTGAAGTTCCTCTTCGATCAGGTCGGTCGCCTCCTGTTCGTCCCGTGCATCGACCCACATGAATTCCGGATCGCCTCGAAACCAGGTCATCTGGCGTTTGGCATAGCGGCGGGTTTCCCGGCGGATATCGGCCACGGCCTGGTCGAGGGAAAGCTTTCCGGCCAGGTGCCCGCACAGCTGCCGGTACCCGAGGGACTGCATGGGTTTCAGTTCTGGGCCGAAGCCCATGGCGATGAGCTTTTTCACTTCGTCGAGCAGTCCCTGGCGCATCATGTTGTCGACCCGGCGGTCGATTCGGTCGTAGAGGACATCCCGCTGCCGGTACAGGAAGATTTTGACGCTGCGGTAAAGGATCCGGTTGAATCGGTGCTGTTGCTGCCAGTGGGAGAGGGGAACGCCGGAGATGCGGTGGACTTCGAGGGCTCTCAGGATGCGCTGCCGGTCGTTGGGATGGATCTTGGATCCGAGGGGCGGGTCGACGCGAAGGAGTTCTTGGTGGAGGGCGAGCAAGCCCCGGGCCTGCAGTTCGTCCTGGAGTCTTTGGCGCATGCCGGGGTGGGAGGGAGCGCCTTCGCAGATGCCTCGGGTGAGAACCTTGATATAGAGGCCGGTTCCGCCGGTGACGATGGGGATTTTGCCGCGCGCGTGCAGTTCGTCGACAACGGGGCGGGCGAGTTCGAGGTAGCGGGCGGCGTCGAAGGGTTCATCGGGGTCGGCGACGTCGATGAGTCGGTGCGTAGCGGCGGAACGTTCCTCGATGGACGGCTTGGCGGTGCCGATATCCATGTAGCGGTAAACCTGCAGGGAATCGGCATTGAGGATTTCGGAACCGAGGCGCCGGGCAAGCCGGACTGCGAGGGCGGTCTTGCCGGCGGCGGTGGGGCCTGCGAGTATGAGGATGGGGAGGGTGGAAGGCATCTCGTGGTTCCGTTCATCAGGTGCGATGGAACATACGGGCGATTTCGGCATGGGTCAGTTTGTGCCACAGAGGGCGGCCGTGAGGACAGGTGGACCCGAAGGGGGTGAGGTCGAGTTGTTCGAGAAGATGGCGGATCTCGTCGGGCTTCATGCGGCGGCCTGCCCGCACCGCCTGGTGGCAGGCGGCGGTCTTCACGAGGGCTGTGAGTGGTTCGAAGCTGGGGGCGTTTTCGTCCTCGTGGGCCGAGGCGAGGAATTCGCGCACGAGAAGGTCGGGAGGGCAGGAACCGAGGGCCGACGGAACGGCGTGGACCACGAAGCTGTCGCCGCCGAACGGTTCGATGTCGAAGCCGATGTCTTTGAGCCTGCCGGTCCAGCGGCGCAGGGCCGCGGCTTCGCGGGGCATGAGATCGAGTACGGCGGATTTCAGGAGCCGCTGGCCCGGTTCGCGGGAAGGCGAGGAAGTGAGGCGGTCGAAAAGGATGCGTTCGTGGGCCGCATGCTGGTCGATGATGACAAGGCCGTCGGGGGCCTCGAGGAGGATGTACATGTTGGCGACCTGGCCGACGAGGGGGAGCCGGGCGAAGGAAACGGGTTCCCGGGATCCGGAATCGGGCAGTGGCGATCCTGTGTCTTCAGCCGTGGCGGCAGAAGGAAGAACGTCATCGAAGGAGGGCTGGAAACGCACTGAGGGAGCCGCGGCTGCAGCGGATGCCTGTGGAAAGACGTCCATGGACAGCTGGGTTTCGTTCAGGTGCGGAGCGGACTCGATGCCCCGGCGGGGGAAGGCCTGGGCAGGCGAAGACAGGGCAGCGGGCCTCGAGGCGCAAAGAGCGCCGCGAACGGCGATTCGAACGGCGTCGACGGTTTCGCCGGGATTTCTCAGGCGCACTTCCTTCTTGGTGGGGTGTACGTTGACGTCGACGAGCTCCGGTTCGATGTCGACGAAGACGATGGCGAGCGGGAACCTGCCCCGGGGAAGGAGGCTCTCGTAGGCGGCGGTGACGGCCCGGTTCAGCACACGGTCCCAGACGGCTCTTCCATTCACGAAGACGATGAGGTGCTGGCTGCCCGCACGCTGGATATCCGCCGGGGCCGCCAGGCCGTGGACGTGCACAACGGGAGTACGGTGAGAAAAGGGGCGGAGTCGTTTTGCGACGTCGGGACCGAGGATCTGGGCGGCTCTGTGTTCGAGCGCCCTTGCCCGGGGGAAATCATGGATGCGGCGTTCGTCGTGGTGGAGCTGAAAATGGATATCCGGGCGGGCAATGGCCAGGCGGAGAAGCTGGTCGTTGATGTGAGCCAGTTCGGTATCGACGGACCTTAGAAACTTCCGGCGGGCGGGGATGTTGTAGAAGAGGTCGCGCACGGTGACCATGGTTCCGGGAGGACACCCCGTTTCGCGCACATCCCGAAGGATGCCGCCTTCGATGCGCACGATTACGCCGGATACGGCGTCCGGTTCACGGGTGGCCAGTTCGAAACGGCTTACCGCGGCGATGCTGGGCAGCGCCTCCCCGCGAAAACCCAGTGAAGAAACCGCCTGCAGATCTTCGACGGACCGGATCTTGCTGGTGGCATGGCGTTCGACGGCAAGCAGCGCGTCGTCGGGGTGCATGCCGGATCCGTCGTCCACGACCCGAATTTCGCGGCGGCCTCCCTGGAGCAGCGACAGGGACACCCGGCGGGCTCCGGCGTCGATGCTGTTCTCCAGCAGTTCCTTTACGGCCGCCGCCGGTCTTTCGACCACCTCTCCGGCCGCAATCTGGTTGCACAACGTATCCGGCAGAATGGTGATTTTGCCCATGCTTTTTCTCGCTTTACTTTTTCGGCTTTCTCATCTATGGAAGGGTGTAGGCCATTCCCGCCATGCAGACCGGGACCCGTCCGGAGCGCGGCCGCCGGCCTCTCGCGGAAGAACCGGGAGATCGGAGGGGCGGGAGAAATCGGGGAGGGATTTCCCAGGTTCTGACCCCGGCCCCGGGTCGTTTGCCCGCCCATCGAACAAAGCCCCGGCTGAGGGGCCCTCCGGACACGGCCTTAGAAACCGTCCGACCCGTGGTACACGAATCATGTCACGACCCCGCTGTCTGAACGATCAGACGAGAAGGGCGATAAGCTTATGCATTTCAACCCGTTCCAGTCGCTTGTCAGTCTGCTCAGCAACATCCTGGAAGCCTACACCACCGCCCTTTTTGTTGTCGATCCCAAGAGCCGCGAACTCCGCATGGAAGCCTGTCAGTCGCTGAGCAAATTCCTGCCGGACAGTGTCACTCTTCCGCTGGAACAGAGCGGCATCCTGGGGCAGGTCCAGAAGGTCGGCCAGACCGTTCACCTGGACAAGGTTCCCGAGGTAACCAACTCACTGCCTTCAACAGTCCCTTTTTACCGTGAAGGGGAGTCGCACATCAAGGGGCTTTTCGTCGTGCCCGTGGGACAGGGTTCCGGAGTCCTCTACGTGGACACCAAGTACTCCTGGGGTTTCAACGACAAGCAGCAGAAGTGGATCAAGGAAATCGCCGAAATCCTGGATGAACTGCTCACCAGCCGGCGATCCGCCGTCGAACACCGGAATTTCGTGCAGATCTTCGACCTGTGGCAGCGCCTGGATGAAGTGGCTTTCGAAGGACAGCCTTTGGAAGACTACTGCCGTATGCTGGTCACGGAATGCGCTCAGCTGCTTGGAGCCGAGTACGGGTTTCTCGTGCTCAGGGAAGCGGGATCCCAGGACTGCCGGATGCTCGCCGCCACATCCAACGCCCCCCGCAGCGTACTCAGCCGCAATCTGCCCGTAAAGCAGGGCCTGGTGAGCCGCGTATTCCAGAACCAGAAGTTGCTTCTCATCCCGAGGCTCAACCCGCAGATCCAGGACCACTTCCTCTTCTCTCCCGCTGAGAGCCTTCCTCATCACGGAACACTCTGGGTCATACCCTCCCAGACATCCCTCGGCCATTCCATCGCCCTCGCCTTTCTCTCGCGCCAGGTCATGGAATGGGGCGAACAGCACACCAGTACCATCCGGCACGCCCTGCACTTCTTTCAGCTTCTCCTCGAACAGCTCTTCTACAAGGAAGAATGCGACCACCTGCAGACCTACGATTTCTGCACCGGCATTTACAACAGCCGGACTTTCGAGGCCAGGCTGGACAGCCTTCTGACTTCATCCATGCAGAGCAGCACGCCGTTTACCTTGGCCGTCCTTCAGTTCGAACCCTGGCAGATCCTCACCACCAGGATCCCTCCCAAGCAGATCCGCCAGGTGCGCAAGAACCTTGCCGACGGGCTCTTCGAAGTGCTCCCCTCCGATTCCATCGTGGGGCAGATTTCAGAAAACCGGTTCGGCATTCTTTTCCCGGCGACGGCCCCACAGGACGCTCAACATCACCTCACCGCCCTCGATGATTTCGGCAGGCAACTCATCCAGGGCAGGATCAAGGGAGCCAGGCTGCAGCCCTATATCGCCAGCGTCGCCTTTCCGCAGGACGGCACTCGCAGCGAGGAATTGTGGCCCCTGGTCAATCAACGTCTCTTTTCCGCTTTTCGCCCCAGGTTTGAAAACGCCGGTACGTAAAATTCGTTGACCGGTCAGGGCAATATCTATAGACTCTACCGGCGTTAAAATATTGAAACCGTATGGCAGACAAAAAGGGTTGCGCATGTTTGAACGACTTTTCGCATATTTTTCCAAAGATCTCGCCATGGATCTGGGTACTGCCAACACCTTGATTTATCTTCGCGGGAAAGGTGTGGTTCTGAACGAACCTTCCGTAGTCGCCATCAACCAGGACACGCACCAGGTCATTGCTGTGGGGCAGGAAGCAAGAAACATCATCGGACGTCACGGGCAGCGCATCGTGACCATCCGTCCCCTGAAAGACGGCGTCATTGCCGATTTCGAAGTCACCAGCGTCATGATCAAGTATTTCCTGGCGAAGGTGCTCCAGCGCCGCCAGTTGATCCGGCCGAGGCTCGTGGTGGCCGTCCCCACGGGCATTACTTCCGTGGAAAAACGCGCAGTGATCGAAGCGGCGGAACAGGCGGGCGCCCGCCATATCCACCTGGTGGAGGAACCCATGGCCGCGGCCATCGGCGCAGGACTGCCCATCGATCAGCCTTTCGGGAACATGATCGTGGATATCGGCGGAGGCACCACGGAGGTGGCGGTCATCTCCATGTTCGCCGTTGCTTACAGCGAATCGGTGCGCGTGGCCGGGGACGAAGCCAACGAGGCGATTCTGCGGTATATGCAGAGAGAGCGCCAGATGATCATCAGCGAGGTGCTTGCCGAGAGTGTCAAGATGAGGATCGGCACCGCGGCGCCCCTCGAACAGCCCGAATCCATCGACATTACGGGCAAGGAAATCCTGTCGGGCATCCCCAAGACATTCAAGGTAACGGATGAAGAGATCAGGGAAGCCATAAAGGAACCGGTCCTGGCCATAGTCGAAGCTGTCAAGCGGGCGCTTGAAAAGACGCCTCCCGACCTTGCGGCCGATATACACGACAAGGGATTCTGGCTGGCCGGAGGGGGAGCCCTCCTTCGAGGCCTTGACCGGCTCCTTTCCGACAGTACAAGCCTCAAGGTCAACATCGCCGACGATCCCCTCACCGCCGTCGCTCGAGGCGCGGGCATGGTCATCGAACACCTGGATTTTTACAGGCAGGTGTTTATAAATTAGTGTCCGCAAAGGGGACTGTTTGCATCTGTACGAATTTTCGACTTTCGAGGAGCGGTGTTTGAGGCGGGCGCCCGACTCCTCCCCGGATCTTTGGATGCAGGGCTGTAGACGCATGCCGTAATGCGGCGGGGTTCAGGGCCGCCGGTATATGCTTCGAGTGTCGGGGCTGATCGATTTGCCTCCTGCCTCTCATCCCCTTCCTTTCGTCTGCCCCGGACACTTCGACGTTGACACTTTCTTTCTTATTTCCCTATGATGTCCATGGCTTCGACGAAACGACAAGCAAGGAGGCAACCATGTATGTCGGCTGGCATATGAAGACCAATCTGCTGACCATCACTCCCGACACCTCCATCTTCAAGGCTCGCGAGATGATGGATCATCACAGGATTTCGCATCTTCCGGTTACGGACGGCAAGGCGCACCTCATGGGGATTGTCACGGACCGCGATTTGAGGGAGGCATGGGCATCTCCCGCCACAACGCTGAGCGTCCATGAGCTGACCTACGTCCTGCAGAAACTCAACGTCGCCAACATCATGACCAAAAACGTCATCACCGCGACTCCAGACATGAACATCGAACGGGCCGCCCTGATCATGCACGACAGCAAGATCGGCGCTCTGCCGGTGGTGAAGGACGGAAGGCTGGTGGGCATCATCACTACGACGGACCTCATGGAAGTCCTTCTTACCTCTCTGGGGCTGAGCGACGACAGCAGGAGGCTGTCTCTGCTCGTGCAGGACCGCATCGGGATGCTGGCCGAAGTAGGCCGCCTCATGGCCCAGGCGGAAATCAGCATCAGGAGCGTCCTCATCGTGCCCCTTCGCGGCCACAAGAACATTTGGCAGCTCATTCTGCGCGTCAACACGGACGTCTTCGACAGGGCCGCGGACATCTTGAAGGAATCGGGCTTCAAGGTCCTCACCGATTACGTTGAGGACCTCAGCCCCTATCTTCCCTGAAGGGAAATAGAAGAAAACGCGGTCTCCGTCCGTGCAGGAATCTCACCCGGCCCGGGCGGCCCGGTGTGAATTCTTCATTCCGACAGGAGATCCCGGAACAGGACATGGCAGACGTCATCGATATCGAAGATAGGCTTCCTCAGAAGGACAACCTCCTTTCGGTTCATCCCCTGGAATTCCGCCGAGGTCCGTGGCGTTCGGGGTTCGCCATGATGTGCACGAGGGAGGAGTCCGCAAGGTTCGAGGAACATCGCCGGGAAACCCTCCGACTCAAGGGGCATGAACACATTGCCTTCGTGCCCAACCATTTCAGCCTGGATGGAGGATACCATTACACCGTCATGGGGCTCTTCAGGTACAGGGCGGAAGAGGCTTTGATGCGCAGAGTCTACCGGCTTGCGGGATGGATGGAATGCGTAACACGGGCGACGTCTCCCGTTCTCAGGACAGACCTGCTCAGGCGCCTGTACAAGACCATCCAGGAGGAACGCCAGGCACTGAACATCGTCTGGCGCGGAAACATTCAACACTTCCTGCTGCCCGTTCATCCCGAGTTTCGAAATCCGAACCTCTTTCTTCATCATATCGCCGGAGCGGAAACGCTGAAAGAACTCTACGACGCCGTCGAAACGGAAACGGACATCCTGTTCGACATCCTGTCGAACCACTACGTGTTCTACCTTCCCGAAAGCTTCCTGCCCTGAAAGCCGGGACGGTCCTGCGGGCCGGTCTGCCGCGTACTGTTCCCGCGGAGCCCCGGAAAGGGGGGACATCCCGCTCGGTGCAGGCCGACACGGGGCCTTCATGGGAAAGAAGACGGTCATAGGAATCGACGTGGGCGGAACTCACATGAGGTCCGCTCTTGTGGACAGCCGCTGTACGATCCTCCAGAGGCGCCGCACCACCACGGAACAATCTCTCGGAACCGCCCACGTGTCCCACAAGCTTGTCCTCGAATGCAGAGCCCTGGTACAAGAGGCCGCCGAGATGGGGGCAAGTGTCGCGGCAGTGGGGCTCGGCGTCGCCGGAAAGATCGATGCAGCCCGGGGAACCGTGGTCTTCTCGCCCAACCTTCCAGCCATGAGAAACTTCCCGCTCGCCAGGGAACTCGAAACCGGCCTCGGCCTGCCGGTGACCATCGAAAACGACGCCAATGTATTCGGCCTGGGCGAATCCCGGGCGGGCGCCGGGAGGGGCATTCGCAACTGGATCGGCATCACCCTGGGTACGGGGGTGGGAGGATGCCTGATCCTCGATGGCCGGCTGTGGCAGGGAGACGGGCTCGGCTTTGTGGGAGAGATCGGGCACATGATCGTCTGGCCTGGAGGCAGCCGGTGCGCGTGCGGAGCTTCCGGCTGCCTGGAAGCGTATGCGTCGGGGCGAGCCCTGGTGGAAGGGATAAGGGATGCCGAGGCACGAGGGGAACTGCCGGAGGGGGATCTGCACCGTCTTCACACCCGAGGGGAACTCACCCCCGAGGACGTATACCGGCATGCCCTGGCGGGAGATGCCCTGGCCTGCAGCGTCTTCCGAACAATGGGGAGGGCGCTGGGACTGGCTTTAACCAATCTGTGCACGGTGCTTGGCTTACGAAACGCGGTGATTGGAGGCGGAGTCAGCGGCAGCTGGGACCAGTTCATCGAGCATCTGAAGGAGAGCCTGGCTGAAAACGCCCGGATGTTCGACCCTGATGAAATGGTCATCACCAGGAGCCTGCTCGGGGACGACGCGGCCCTCATCGGCGCAGCTCAGACCGCCCTGGGCCTTGAAAAAGTATGAAATCCGAGTCAACCGCCGATGGAGAACATGGGGCGGCTGATGCATTTTCGAAGAGCCCCTCCCGACAGGTGGTGTCTTTCGGGCTTGCTGTCGATGGCCTTGCGGATGACGGCCGTTATCCTTTCATCGGAAGCTCCCTGGCGCAGAAGGCCCCTGAGATCCGTTTCGTCTGTGGAAAACAGGCAGGTGCGAAGCTTCCCGTCGGCGGTCAGGCGCAGCCGGTTGCACGCGGGGCAGAAATGGTGGCTTACGGGACTGATGATTCCGATCCTGCCGGGAGCTCCGGAGAACCGGTAATGAGTGGCGGGCCCGTTGCTGTCGGCTCCGTCCGCCGGATAGATGGGAGCCACACGCGCCAGGCGGTCCAGGATCTCGTCGGTGGGCATGAATTTTTCGTCATAGCCCTCGGAATTGAAAGGCATGCATTCGATAAAGCGCACATCGAAGGGATATTCGATGGACAGGCGGGCGAGGTCCTCGATTTCATCGTCGTTGACGCCGCGCATGGCGACGGCGTTGAGTTTCACCGGGTCGAAACCGGCGCAGTGGGCCGCCAGGATGCCTTCCCACACTTCCCGGAAACAGTCCACCCTTGTGATGGCCGCGTACTTGGCGGGCTGCAGGGTGTCCAGGCTGATGTTGATGCGCCTTATGCCCATATGGTAGATAGACTTGGCAAACCGTGAGAGAAGCACTCCGTTGGTGGTAATGCTGAGGCTTTTCAGCCCCTCGATCCGGGCGATGTTTTCGCACAGGAAGAGAATATCTCTTCTGACGAGAGGTTCTCCGCCCGTAATGCGGATCTTCGAAATACCCATCCGCACCGCAATGCGGGCAAGCCGCAGGATTTCCTCGTATCGCAGGACATTTCGGTGTTCGAGCTTCTGCACTCCGTGTTCGGGCATGCAGTACGTGCAGCGAAGGTTGCATCGGTCGGTAATGGAAAGCCGGAGGTAGTCGATACGCCGCTGGTAAGAATCCGTGGGAGGAGATGTCATGGCCGCTTCCTTCCGAAAAGATGACGTGGGGCAACGCATGCATTCTAACGCGCAAGCCTTCAAAAGACCACAAAAAGCTGAACCGAAGGAAAAAGCTGCTGAAAGAAGCGGCCGAAGCCCTTTCAGGCGGGATGTTCCCCGCCTGTGACCGTGCACTTGATGTCCAGAAGAGGCGTACCGTCCAGGGCGTCGAGGCATCGGACCCTAATGTTCGTTCCCTTGAGTTCGAGCACTTCGACCACTTCGATGCCTATGGGGTTCGGGCGGTGAGGACTCCTCGTCGCAAATACTCCTTTGAGAGGTCGAGACGGGTCGCCGCGGGGATGAACCTGCAGGAGTTCGCGATCCGCGCGGTCGAGCCAGTAGAGGATTACGATGCGCTGCCCCGCCTCGAGACCGACAAAGGCGTCCCTGTAGCGTTCATCGACGATAAGCCATCCTTCCGCTGATGATTCAAAGCCCTGCTTTGGGGCTTCCTCCCCGTTCCTGAAGGGACTCTGAATGACGCCTATGGGTGTCAGAACCACACGGTCTGCCATGGCTTCCTCCATTTGAAGTCTAAATCCGCGATCAGAAGCATCCGCTTTGCAGCATTCCGCGGAGACGCTCCTTGAAGAGTGTATGCCGCCTGTGCATCTTTTCATTGCGCACGGCAATGGACAGCGCCCGGACGGTGCCCACGACGATGACCAGCTTTCTCGCACGGGTAACGGCGGTATAGAGCAGGTTGCGCTGAAGCATGACGTAGTGCTGGGTAAGCAGCGGGATGACCACGGCGGGGTATTCACTGCCCTGTGCCTTGTGAATGCTGATGGCATAGGCCGGCACGAGTTCGTCCAGGTCGGAAAAGTCGTACGTGACAGGACGCCTGTCCATCTCCACCACCAGTTCCTGTTCTTCCAGGTCGATCTTCCTGACTCGACCCATGTCGCCGTTGAACACTTCTTTGTCGTAATTGTTCCTGATCTGCATCACCCGGTCTCCCACCCGGTAGATCCTGCCGTTCCTTTCCACGGATTTGCCCTTCGGGTTGAGGGCCTCCTGCAGGGCCGCGTTCAGCCTCTGAACACCCGCGGCCCCTTTCTGCATGGGGCTGAGCACCTGGATGTCCTCCATGGGATCGAAACCGAAACGGGCGGGAATCCGTTCGGTGCACAATCTTATAATGACCTGCACCGCCGCCTCGGGATCCTCCTTCTCGATAAAGTAGAAATCCTGCAGCTCATCGGGGTCGGCCTTGATCAAGGGGAATCTGCCCTGCTGGATGAGGTGGGCATTCGTGACGATGCGGCTTTTTCGAGCCTGGCGGAAGATTTCCGTAAGACGCACCACCGGGAACCCTCCCGAATCGATGACGTCTCGCAGCACGTTCCCGGGGCCTACAGAAGGGAGCTGGTCTACGTCCCCGACGAGCACGAAGGTGGCATGGCCGGGAACGGCCTTGAGGAGATGATGCAGGAGCAGGACATCGAGCATGGAGGCCTCGTCCACGATGACGAGATCCGCTGAAAGGGGCTGCTGCTCGTTTTTCTGAAATCCACCCGTCTGTGGGCTGAATTCCAGCAGACGATGCACCGTGCCCGCAACATGGCGCGTCGCATCGCTAAGCCTCTTGGCAGCCCGCCCTGTGGGAGCAGCCAGGCACACACGGGCGCCCATGTGCCGGTAAATGGTCAGGACGGCACGGATGAGGGTCGTCTTGCCGGTGCCGGGGCCTCCTGTAATGACAACGACTTTGTCGGTGAGAGTCCGCCTCACGGCGTCTTCCTGCAGGGGAGCGAGTTTGACGGGGAGCTTGTTCCTGAGCTGCTGGAGAGCGGCTTCCGGATCGATTTTTTTCTGGAGCCTGCCGTAAGACTGGAGAAAAATCAGGCGTCGGCAAGCCTGGACTTCAGCCAGATGATAGCCCCTGAGGTAGACGGCCCGATGGTCTCCGAACGACTCCGCCACTTCGACGGAAAGATCCTCGATGACCACCCGCCTGTCGGCGGCCAGCCGCTGCAGGGCATCCTCGATAATCTGCGGCGGTATATCGAGCAGCTTCACGGAATCTTCCACCAGACGCTGAAACGGCAGGCACACATGGCCGCCGTCCATCCCCTGTTGAATGACGTAAAGAATGCCTGCTTCCCCCCTCAGAGGCGAATCCGGGGCAAACCCCAGATTTCCCGCAATCTTGTCGGCGGTGATGAATCCTATCCCCGAAACGTCCATGGCCAGCCGGTACGGGTTGTTCCGGACGACATCGAGGGCTCCCTTGCCGTAGTGCTTGAAGATTCGCGTTGCGTATGCCGAGCTGACTCCGTGCCCTCTCAGAAACACCATAAGGTCACGGATATCCTTCTGATCGTCCCAGGCCTTCCTGATCCGTTCGACCCTGTTAGGCCCGATGCCTTCGACCTCGAGGAGCCGCTCGATTTCGTGTTCGATCACATCCAGGGTCTGTTCCCCGAATCGGGCGACAATGCGTTGAGCCATTTTGGGGCCGATCCCCCGGATGAGGCCGGAGCCCAGGTATTTGACTATTCCCGCCTCCGTGGCGGGAACCGAGGTTTCGTAGCGTTCGACTTTGAACTGCTCGCCGAACCTGGCATGATCACTCCACTCGCCCTCCATGACGAGCACTTCCCCCGGGGTGACGGACGCGAAGTTGCCGACTGCAGTCACAAGCCCTTTTCGGCCGGGGACCTTGACCTTGAGTACGCTGTAGCCGTCCTCTTCGCTGCTGAAGGTGATTCTTTCCACGAGCCCCTTGATCGTTTCGGCCATGACTTTCTTTCGTATTCGATCCGCCGGAAAAGCATTCCGTCGAAACAAGCCGGATCATCTCCGTCTGCGTGCTCGGATGCACCTGAAACCGCTCCGGTCATCGTACAGAAAGGCAAAACCGGCATGCCGTTCCCGCCCTGCAGCCGACTGTTTGCAGCCGGCTTTCGCCCCGTGCCCGAGATTCGACACAGGCAACGATCCCATCAATATCATTTTGACAAATAGAACATGCATGTTATTATATTTTAATCGGCTGGGAAAGGCGGGAGCGCATGCCCCCGGCGATGAACGGCAAAAAGCGCTGCTTTTGCGGTTTGTTCGTATCACGCTGCGTGCGGATGAGCTGCAAAAGATCCCTGGATCGGCCATCGCTCGAAAGCGGTGGTTTGTTTCAAAGCACCCTTCATTATTTTGATCGGAGAGGTTAACGGATGTCTCTTTACATCAAAACGGATGATTATCGCAAGCACGGCATCAGCAAGTATTCCGACCCCGACATGATTCGGGCTGTGGTACAGAAGGAACTCAACATCGACAGGGTCTTCATTTCGTTTGTGAACAAACACGAGTACATCCGGGTAGATTTTCTGAAACCAAGGCCGCCGCGCCGAACCAGGAGACGTCCGCACCACAGGAAGGCATCGGAAAACACTCAGCAGGCGTAATCCCAGGGCACCTTCGGGTGCCCTTTTTTAATGAGGGCACCTTTTGCTCGCAGGCCGCAGTCTTGCTGTCCCACCATCCCAGGCATCCCCCTCGATGCATAAACATTAAATTTCGCCGCTTGCCCACGGCAGGTGAATGGTCACCGTCGTCCCCCGCCCCGGCATGCTCATCACCTCCACCTCCCCTCCGTGAGCTTCCACCAGCTTGTGGACGTTGGCCAGTCCAAGCCCGACTCCCCGCGGCTTTGTCGTGAAGTAGGGATCGAAAACATGGGGGATGTGTTCGGGGGAGATCCCCCTGCCCGAATCGGAAACACGCAGAACAGCCTCGTCGGCGCGCCGTTCGCCTTCAATTCGGAGCAATCCGCCTTCTTCCATCGCCTGCAGGGCGTTGAGGTACAGGTTGAGCAGGATCTGGGCGAAACGGTCAGGATCGAGATTCACGCGCAGATCTTCCGGATCGATCCGGCATTCCGTCCTGATATTCCGATGGACAATATCCCCTTCGACCAGGTGCAGGGAATGGTCGACCAGTTCCCTGATGGAAGTGTCTTTCTTGTGAAGGGTCGCAGGACGGGCAAAATCGAGCAGCTCCGTAACGACCTTGTTCAGCCGTTCCACTTCCTCCTGCAGGGTTTCCGCAATTCGGTGATCGCGGTCGTCGGAGGTGAAGCGGCCGGACAGAATGCGGGCGAAACCCTTGATGGAGCTGAGCGGGTTGCGGATTTCATGAGCCACACCCGCGGCCAGGCGACCGAGAGCCGCCAGGCGTTCGCTCCGCCGCAGCTGTTCTTCGAGCTGCTTGATGTCGGTCATGTCTGAAAAAAGAAAGACATACCCAACCGTCCTGTTCTTTCCGTCCCTGATAACGGAAGCATTCACCAGCAGAGGTACATGAAGGTCCTCATCCACCCGGCACCTGATTTCCTGTTCCACGACCCGCTCCTCGGATTGGAGTCGTCGGGCTATGGGAACGAAGCCCGGAAGGCTGTCCACGGAGCCTTCCGGTCCCATCGGGCACCTCAGTATCATCCGAGCCGCTTCGTTGGCCTGCTCGATGCGGCCGCTGCGGTCCGTCACCAGCAGTCCGACGGGCATCTGGTTGACGACGGTCGATGTGAAAGCCCGCATGTCCTGGAGGGAGTTCCGAGCGCGGCGGTAATGCTGAGCCCATGTCAGGGAGACGAAGCCGGCGGCTCCCACGAGAAACATCATGCCGAAGAGGAGCAAAGTCTGGTGCAGGTCCTGGCGGAGCGCAGATTCAAGAGGCGACGGGTCCAGGGCGACAACGATATACATATCCCTGCCGTAACCTTCCCAGTGCCCGGCTCCCGGTGCTTCGGACCACCGGCGGCCTCCATGGTGCCTCCCTCCATAGGGCTGGAACGACTTCACCACCTCAAAGGAACTCTCAGCCTCACGGTTAAACCGATGGGTCGTCAGGCCGGGGCTCGGCAAAGAAACGAACATCACGTCTCCCACCCGACCGGGTTCACTGTGCAGAACGACCCGGCCTTCCGAGTCCAGCACGGCCACAAAAAGCACGTCGGGCTGCCGCGCCGTTTCTTCGAGCAGCATCTGGAGCTGGCGCTGTCCCCATCCCATTCCCTTCATACCCGTCCGGCTGCCTGCCTCGACCGAACGCATGAGGATGTTCGCCTGGGAGAGGAGAGAACCCGTCATGAATTCCTTCTCCCTGTGAAAATTTTTCACGGCAAGCACCACCAGGATTCCTGCCAGGATGCATACCGAACCCATGATCACCCACGGGGAAAACCATGCCCACCGGGCCGGGGTTCTGGATAGAGACGCCATGTGAAATCTCCCTGAATTGCTGCCTGCCGGGATTCTCTTGCACAAACCGGAATGTGATACCATCGATATTCCAGGAGGCACAATCCATGCCATTTCGCGGAAAGCGAGCTTGGGATGGCCTTCCTTCTCCATTCCTGGATTCATTTTATGCGGGGAACAACCTTTCCGCCACGCAACTGGATACTTTTTATGCACAAGGAAAGATGCGAGTGCATGCAACGGGGTCGGTTTCGTGTTCCTTTCCAAGAATTATTCTATCCGAACTTCAACCACTTGAGCAAGGTGAGCGGAATCAGGCTTCCTGTCGGGCACGGTTCTTGATCTTCACGTGGGTCACTGCCCGCGGCATGGCGGTCAGGAGAAGATCGAATAAGCGCCTAAACCCGCTCCCGGAATCCGCTTCACCGGCATGCACCTGGTTCGCACAGGGAGGAAGATCATCTATCCGGGAGCCTGAGAAACGGAAAGGAGAAAACCATGAAGAAAGCGGCGGTTGTGATTGCGGCGGCGGCACTGTTCATCGGCCTGGGTCTGGGATCCGGGTATGCTCAGCAGCAGGATTCGTCTTCTCAAGCCGGCTGGTACTGTCCATGGCTTGGCCGGACGGTAACCCCCGGGGAGACTTTTGTCCACCCGCGCACGGGACAGACCGTAACGGTGGGCCAGGGATGGCGCTGCGGTGGCAAGGGGTGGCAGAAAGGCAAGAGAGGGATGGGCAGGGGAATGGGAATGATGCAGCAGGGCGGTGCCACTCCCTCCGCTCCCAGCCAGCCGTCTCCTTCTCAATAGCATTTCCGCTCCGACATCGGCAGGCCAATCCCGAGGGCGGACGGATGCTCCCGTCCGCCCGTTCCATTCAGACTCCAGCGTTCATCACGATGCGTTCGAAGTTGAAGAATTCCGCTCGATCCAGACCTCGATAGCGTTCCGGGTGGCAGGTGATGATGAGGATCTGGAGATCTCCGGCGACTTCTTCGAGAACGTGGATGATACGGGCCAGGCGGGCTGAATCCGTCGAGGTGAGAACGTCGTCGAGGACGATCAGGCGCCGCCGGCCCCTCGAGAGAACTTGAGCCAGTGCCAGGCGTGTGGCGAGGTAGACCTGTTCTTTTTCTCCCCCCGAGGCATTCTCCAGGGGCACGGGGTTCTCTGCGGCATCGTGCAACAATTCCCATGGTTCGAAAGACTCGTTCATTCGCGGGCGCCCCGGTCGGCTGCCCGCAATGCGTTCGAGTATCCTGCCGGCGGCCTCTTCGACGGGGCGGGCAACCTCCGCCTGAAACCGCGCTCCGCACTCCTCCGTGGTCATGTGCAGCAGCCTTATGGCATCCGCCCTCCGCTCTTCGCGGGCAAGTTCCACTTCGAGTACGGCGACCTCTTCCTCGCACCGGGCGAGGGCGGAATAGGGTCCCTGGCCCGACAGCTCCCCCAGCCTGCCTTCGGCCAACTTCTCCTCGGCCATGGCGTCCTGGGCGTCCTTCAACGCACCCTGCAGTTGTTTCTCCAGGATCGCAGCCGTTTTGGCCGGGTCACCGCCTTCAAATGACCCGATCCGGGCCTCTGTCTCTTCCAGCGAAGAACGGGCGGCACCCCAGCTCATTTCGATGCGCCGAAGTTCGTCCCGGCGTTCGTCATCCGTTTTGTCGTCGGAAACAAGTGTGGCCAGCCTCGAGTGGAGTGTTTCCATCATTCTTTCGCAGGAAGCGATGGCAGCCTGAACTTCGTCTCTCTTCTTTTCCGAAGTGAGAAGGGCGATCTGAGCCGTCTCCCAGGTCGCTTCCGCCTTAGAAAGTTCTTCAGTATAGATGCGTTCGATTCGGGCGGCCGTTCGTTCAAGCCCGTTCACATCGGGATCATTGTCCTTCCAGCTCTCGTGACCGGCCAGGATTCCCTCGACGGCATTCCGGGCTGCGGCATGTTCCCTGGCGGCAGCCTCGGGATCGTCTCCCGCCAGGAGCGCTTCAAGACGGGCTTTCGTCTCGTTCACTCGTGCATCGAGTTCCTTCGCCTTCTCGGCAAGCATCTGCAGTCTATCGTAGTCCGCGGTTCCAAAGGCCCGGGTGAGTTCCTCGATCCTGTCGACGGCTTCCGAGTGAGCGCGCCTGAGCTCATCGACGGACCCGGAGGGCCCTCGAGCTCGGATGCGCGCCGTTCCAAGAAGATCAACCGTCACCTCGGGCGATCCCCTGAAGATAACCGGCCTGCCGGGCACCAGGTCCTCCGGCCCCGTTTTTTCGCCCGCCACCACCTCGATCCGCCCCTGTTTCTCGGGCACGATTTCCAGCGTAATCAAAGCCGCTTCCAGGCGTACATGGGCGGCATCGCGATCCTTCAGCGCTTTCTGGATGGCGCCAAGAGTCCGCGAGTCCGGAGCCGCCATCCTGTTGCGCTCCGCTCTGCGCTCCCGCAGCTCCTCTTCGGCCCGTGCAATGAACCCGATCCTTCTGTCCAGGTCGTGGAATCTCTGTTTCGCCTGCAGGTACCGCCTTGCATTTTCGGCTTCGAGGTGAGCCTGCCGTACCCTGGAGAAGTCTTTGCGTACATCTTCCAGGACTGTTTTTGCCGCCGCGACTTCCTTCCGCCTGGTGTCCAGTTCCCGTTCACGAAGTGGGTATTCTTCCTTGAGAACATCGAGCTTTTCTTGTGTAGCGCGGATTTCCCCCCGCACAGACCGGATGTTCTCCATCCGCTGCTTTAGTTCGCCGTAGCGGGCCTCGGCGGCTCTGACCTGTTCGCGGTGCTGATCCCGCAGGGATACGAGGGACCTGTAGCTGTCGGCCTTCTGCCGGGCTTCGTGAACCCTGTTTTCAAGTGCTTCCGCCTCGCGTTTGAGCTGAACCTGTCTTAACCGCAGGTCTTCGACCCTTCGCATGGCATTTTCGAAGGAGCGGAAACGCTCGATAGCGACCTGCAGGCTGCCGCGGGCCTTTTCCAGTTCTCGGCGGGCCTTCACCACCGCGGGGGCGTCCTTGCCGGTTTTCAGTTTGCCTCCCGGCGTATAGACCTGGAGAAAGAGCTGTTCGATTTTTTGTTCGAGGGGGCCGCTTCGGGAACCAGCGACCTGTGATCCGAGGCATTCCCGGATGTCGGAGACCAGGTCTCCCGAGAGTCTCGGAAGGGCGAGGTGACCCTGGGGCGCCCAGAGAATCTGCGCAAGCCCCCAGTTGGACGGCCTGGACAGTCCGCGCCCGGGCGGATTGCTCGAAAGGATCGCCCGCACCCGCTCATCGGCGGCATCCGCCTCC
>JABUEY010000240.1 GCA_013314815.1 Syntrophobacteraceae bacterium | reverse complement strand
AAGCATCTTGCAGACTTCTCCTCGCCTGCCGGTGGTTGGATTTGGCAATCAACCAACTCGCCCTTGGGCATCTGGTGGATAGCCGTCGCGCCAACTCGAATGTTATAAATCGATACGACACGGTCTCTTTTGCGGGAATGAGTTGTGATACCGGATGGCGTTATTGATGGGAATGGGGAGGTGATGCCGAAGGACGTTGTAGTGCCGAAGGACGTTGTGATGCCATGGATTCTTTACGTGAAAAGCACCGGATGGATGAAAAGCACTGGAGGTACTCGTTTGCCGGATGAACCTCTTTTTTTCCCGATCGGGCAGGCGGTCCTGGGGATCGAGGCGGGCGCCGCTCTCCCGGGTTGGATCTCGCCCCCGGGATCTACTCTTCGAAAGTGAGTTGTCAGAATGTATCCCCATAAGAACCTCTGCTGGGTGTGCAAGCTCGGCCTGATGGACTATTTGCCGGCGAGGATGCTTCAGAAGGCACTCGCAGGAGCCCGGTTCGATGCTAAGGTACCCGACCTGCTTCTTCTTCTCGAACATCCGCCGACGTATACACTGGGACGCCGGGCGGTGGAGGACCACCTGCTGGTTTCCCGGGAGGAGTTGTCCCGGCAGGGGGTCGAAATCCACCGGGTGGACCGGGGAGGGGACATCACCTTTCACGGTCCCGGGCAGCTGGTCGGCTACCCGGTCATCCATCTCGCGAATCGGGCGGGGGGCGCCGGCCGGTACTTGAGAGACCTCGAGGAAGTCCTCATCAGGGCACTTGCCCCCTTCGGCGTCCCGGCAGGCAGGCTGCCCGGGTTTACCGGCGTCTGGACGGAAGGCGGCAAGATTGCGGCCATAGGAGTCAAAATCAACGCGGACAGGGTGACGGAACATGGCTTTGCCCTGAACCTCGAAACGGATCTGCGCTATTTTGATCAGATCGTGCCCTGCGGTATCCGGGGCAAAGCAGTGACTTCCCTGTCCAGGGAACTGGGTGTGCGTGTGTCCGTCGAGGAGGCCGCCCGCACTGTTTCGGCTGCGTTCGGAGACGTGTTTGCCATGAGTATGGAGGAGGTGCCCCCGAGCCGGTTGGAAATGTTTCAGGAGGAAATCATTGAGAGAGCCGCTTCATGAAGGTGCTGTCTCTTCGCCGGGAGAAGACGTGGAATCGGAAACCGCTGCAGTGCGCAAACCGTCCTGGCTCAGGGTTCGTCCGCCGGTGGGGGAGGCCGTTGAAAACGTTCGGAACCTGATGCGCGGCAGGTCACTCCACACGGTGTGCGAGGCGGCTTTGTGCCCCAACATCTCCGAATGCTGGAACAGGGGTACGGCGACCTTCCTGATCCTGGGCAATGTCTGTACGAGGAATTGCGCATTCTGTGCCGTCCGGGGAGGAAGTCCTCCGAAGGTCAACGGCAGGGAAGCCCACGAAGTTGCTGAAGCCGTCGCGGCGATGAAACTGGTGCATGCCGTCATTACGTCGGTTACCAGGGACGATTTGAGAGACGGCGGTGCGGGCCTGTTTGCGTCCACCCTGGAATGCATCCATCATCGTGCCCCCGGTACCACCGTGGAAGTCCTCATCCCCGATTTCAAGGGCAGCCGAAGTGCGCTGGAAACAGTAATAAAGGCGCGTCCCGACATCCTGGGACACAACATCGAAACGGTGCCTCGTCTCTACCCGTCCGCCAGGCCTCAGGCAGACTACCGGAGATCGCTCGACCTGCTGCGTGCGGCACGGGAATCGGGCACTCGATCGGCCACCAAGTCCGGCATCATGATGGGACTGGGCGAAACGCACCAGGAGATCTTGCAGGTCATGGCCGATCTGCGAGAAGCCCGGTGCGATATCCTGACCATCGGGCAGTACCTTCGGCCTTCGAAGAAGCATCTGCCGGTCATGCGGTATTACACACCCGAGGAGTTCGCTGAACTGAAGAAGGAAGCTTACGATGCGGGGTTTCTCTGGGTCGAATCCGGGCCGCTGGTCCGGAGTTCGTACCACGCGGACGAGCAGGCGCGCAACGCGGGCTTGAGTAGGAGCGAGGGAACGCCGATTGTTCGCGAGTTTCGCCGGGGTAAGGAAGGGTGAGGCCATGATTGGAATCGCATTGAGTGTCGTATGGGCTGCGGCGGCTTCCGTGCTTTTTGCCCCCTTTGCATCCGCCGGTCCGCTGCCCCTCGACAGGATCGAACTCCCTCCCGGTTTTGAAATCAGTGTCTTTGCCGAAAATGTGGGTGGCGCGCGTGCCATGGTTTTCAGCCCGTCTGGAACACTGTTCGTCGGTTCCAAGAGAGGGGAAGTCTACGCGCTTGTCGACAAAGACCGGGACTGGAAGGCGGACAGAGTCATCACCGTTGCCCGGAACCTGTCCATGCCGGTAGGTGTCGACTTCAGGGACGGATCCCTCTGGGTGTCTGCGGTTAGCAGGATACTCAGGTTTGAGACTGTGTCGTAATTGTAGGGCCTGGGAGTGGATTTTTATGGTTTAATAGGAATAAAAAATAGGCAAATCGGAAGGTTATGTGGTATAGTGTAGCCCTGAGAGCAGGAGGAAAAGGGCTATGGCT
>JABUEY010000239.1 GCA_013314815.1 Syntrophobacteraceae bacterium | reverse complement strand
GCATCTTGCAGACTTCTCCTCGCCTGCCGGTGGTTGGATTTGGCAATCAACCAACTCGCCCTTGGGCATCTGGTGGATAGCCGTCGCGCCAACTCGAATGTTATAAATCGATACGACACGGTCTCGTAAGGGACGATCTTGCTTGAGTGAGCCATGGTGCGAAGAAGCGTGTCTTCGATCCGGTCTGGATACGCGTAGAGAATCCTTACCCATTGAATCCCATGGACGTCCTCGATCAGTTCGAGCAGGCGCACCAGGGAACCGGTGTCTCCCCGGTCGGTTCCGAACGCGGTGACGTCCTGCGCAATGAGGTTGATTTCTTTCACTCCCTCCTCGGAAAGCATCCGGACTTCGGCGAGAACATCCTCCACCGTGCGGCTCCTGTAGGCTCCACGCAGTCGAGGAATGAGGCAGAACGAACAGGAGTTGCAGCATCCTTCGGCTATCTTCACGTAGGCGGAAAAGAAGGGAGTCGCCCTGACCCGCGGCTCGGAACTGCCAGCAATGTGCGTCGGGCGGGACAGGTAAAGGTTCGTGGAATTCGGGCTGTTCAGAGCCGGCAGAGCCTCGTCGATCCGGTGGTAGTGCGACGTGCCGAGGAAGAGATCGACCTCGGGCAGCAGGGGGGGAAGCTTCCTGCCGTAGCGTTGGACCATGCATCCTGTGACGACGAGATGTCTGCAGCGGCCGGAAACCTTGTTCCCGGCAAGTTCCAGGATGGTCTCGATGGCCTCTTCGACGGCGCTCTGCAGAAAACCGCAGGTGTTCACCACGATCAGGTCCGCCTCCGAAGGTTCGGAAGTCATCGAATACCCGAGGCGCATAAGGCGGGGAATCATCGTCTCGCTGTCCACCAGGTTCTTTGCGCATCCAAGGCTGATCACCGCTGCATACTGTCTGGTCATTTCTCCCCTTGTACCGTATCGGGAAAGCCGTCGAAGCCACTGTGGCAGGCACAGGCTTTACTCTAATTCCCAAAGGATTTTACAGTGAAACGATCGATACCCATGAAAACGAGCACGCAAAATAAGAACATAAGAAGACCGACCGGAATACACCGCAAGGCGGCACGCCCGGGAGTGACGTCTTGGCGCATCCCGGCGGCCAGCAGCCGGAACGAGTTTGTCATTACATAACATTCCACAGCAAAGGGAGGAAACCCCAGAAAGCCCAAAAGCGGCATTTCGAATACCTTGAGAAAGCCTGCATAGGGGATGGTATAGATCCACTTGGAACCCGCTCGAAAATTCCAGAGCTCCCAGAGCAGGCCGCAAATCATGCCTGCGGCAAGAAGCAGGTAAAAGCAGCGCAGGGAACCGTTCTCCCAGTCCCTCAGCAGAGAATCCCCTCCGAACCGGTGGTTGACGGGTTCGAGAAGGAAGATAAACCCGCCCCAGACGAGGGGAAAAAAGATCCTGGGTTGAACGAGGGGAAGAAGGAGGAAGAGCAGGCCGACCAGGACGAAAAAACGGTAGTAACCGGCTGCATCGGGCAAAGGGCGGCAGCGGCTTGATCCGAAAAGTCCGGCATGATCCAGGATGGCGGTAACAGCGTGAATCGCCGGGAGCACCGTTGCAAAGGCTATAGTGTATCCCAGCCACCTCAGCCCGGTCGAAGAAGGAAGTTGAACATAATGCCAGTTTTGAAGCCGGAAGTTGAACGCCTCGAAAACCAGCCAGATGAATACGGAAAGGCCGAGATAAACAGGAAGGCGATAGATCTTGTCGAAAAGCCGCCATCGGCCGGTTCGCCAACGCATGAACGCCTCGATAAACAGAATGGCACTCCACCATGCGAAGGAATAAAACCAGCTGTAGAAAGGTTCCTGCTTCCTCAGCATTCCCATGGACGCCCACAGGAACACGGCTGCCGACAAAAACATGAACAGCATCGGAATGCCGATGCCGCCGGCGATACGTTTCATAAAACTCCTTGCCAAAGCGTCGATTTGTCCGTCCGGAAAGACCTGCCTGTACGAGTCGGGAGCAGGGAGCAGGGAGCAGGGAGCAGGGTTCCCACGCGCGGATCTATACAAAAAAATTGTCCATCCAAAAAAATTTGATTTCCTTTTTCACAATGTTTAAGGTTAACAGGAGCAAAGTGCAAGATCGAGAAAGACAGTCTCCGAAAGGGCTCACATGCCGGGCGGGTGTAAAGATCCATGTATTCTCGTATCCTGCGACAAGCCGGCTCGAGGGAAAAAGGTTCATCCGGGAAACAACTACTTCCGGTGGTTTTCACGCATCCGGTGTTCTTCACGCAAAGGATCGATGGCATCGCAACGTCATACCCGCGAAGATCACAGCGTCATTCGGCATTTTGACGTCCTCTGGCATGACAACGTCCTTCGGGATCACAACGTTCTTGGGGATCGCATTGTCATTCCGCAAGAATCACAACGTCATTGCCGCGAAGAGGGAATCCAGTCCAAGCGCAGATCGTGCCATAAAGGTCTCTCCACCCAGGATTGTCTTGCTCCATCCACCTTGTCTTCCAGGCTCTTTCCCATTTCCTGAAATGATCGCCCTGCACGATTTGCAGGATTACTGTTCCTGGATTCCCGCCTTCG
>JABUEY010000068.1 GCA_013314815.1 Syntrophobacteraceae bacterium | reverse complement strand
ATATCTGCTGCCGAGGAAAAAGCTGAGTGGGAAGGCAACCGTATTACCCTCCATGTGAGCATCCACCAGAGACCTGGCCAAACCAGGCACATGGACCCGCTCGGCATCCAAAGCGATATGGAGCAGGGAGTGAGCCTCATCGTAGGTCAGCACCACCTGGATAGACGACTTCGGGCTGCCCGGCTGTCTCATTCGGATCACCGTTCTATCGCCATGAACAGTCTGAGCGAGGACCTGGCTGCTTTCGGAGTTTGAAACATAGCTTCCCAGCCCCAGGTGCAGCAAGTTATTGACCTGCTCCGAGTAGTCCGGTCCGACCCCCTCGAGCGTCAGTCTTGCCGACACCCGGTCCCGGTTACGCCTCGCCTGGTCGAGATGAAGAGTGGCATCGGCGTGTCTGACCGTCAGCCTGCTCGATTCAGCAGCGGTGCTTTTCGATGGCAGAAAGACGTTGTAGGTAAGGCACCAGGGTTTCGGTTTCCTGTAATCCCGGATGTCATTGCTGATCCACGGGCAGTCGTACCCGATGTCATCCGATTTCGGAACGAAGAGTTTGGGAATGACGTTTGCTGTCGAAAAACACCAGCCGTAATATTTTGTCGCCGTAACCCAATCTGTTGTTGCTGTATTTGGAGTTGCGCTCTCAACCCAGTAAGTCGTCCAGTCGGTTCCCACTCCCGGCTCATTTTCAGGACCCGAAGTGTGAGTGAGCTTACAGTCGTAAAATCTCCCTCCACGTGTGACATGGTTCTGGATGCCGCAGTCCGGAATGTCGTACTGGAAACCCAGCTTGGCGGTCATTGTGGATGTCGTGTTGATGTCCATGGTCCAATTGACATCAAACTCGCCACCACTGGCAAAGAAAAACCCCGCCTTGTCCCACGTGGCGCTGAAGCCCGCGCTTTGGCTCCAGGTCTTGCCCTCGGTAGTCGAGCAACTGATAGAGTACGTGGATGAAACTCCCACTGTACTGCTGAGCACAAGGGACTTCATCGTCTTCGAGTTGTCACCCACAAGTGTCCAAAGATCTGTAACCTCCCAGGGACAGTTTTGGGATCCGGACATCTGCGTGTAGTAGTCGGTGAGCCCCTGCCATCCGGTCGTGCCCGCGACGTAGCCCGGGAGATCGTTGCTGAAGGGCCTTTCCGCCATGCCTTTCAGGAACTTGCGCGACGCATGTTCCTCATCGCCCCCAATCGCAAAGGACGGCTCATCGAGGTAATAACTCAGGAGGGTGACCTTCGTATTGTTGCCATAGGTGATGAGGCTCGCTGTAATCGGGTCTCCGCTCGGGTCACCTTCGTAGAAGAGCGGTTTTCTATTGTAGGAATAGAGGGCATACGAATCGTTCAGGATCTCCGGTGTGAGCAGCACCAGCCAGCCCAGTCTTCCCGGCGGTTCCTTGTTGTAACTCTTCAGGGTCATGCCCATTTCCGACTTGTTGGTGGTCGAAGTGGTTTTGGTGTACTTCACTCCGGCGCTGAGCTTCGCCTTCAACTCGCCTCTTTCCTTGAACGAAACCCCTTTGTAGACCATGACGCTTCCGCCGACGCTCCAGTCCGTCTCGACGGAGTAGCTATTCTCCTTCCCGTACTCCACCCAGGAAGTATCGGAGGTATCCGATATGCCGCCGCCGCCGTTATAGGGCCAGGGTGGAGTCCCCTCGATGACCCCGAGCACTGTCTGGGTGGTCGAGTCCTGCTTTTCGGGTCCGGTGGACACCTGGGACAGATGATAAAGAATGTCGGATGTATAGTAGGAGGTGCGGAATGTAACGTGATCGGATGACGGCCAGGTATAATTCGTCCCCCTGTGGTACCAGATTCGCAGGTACATCTGTATTTCGTCCCCTGCATTCTGGCTCGCACTCTTGAACAGGGGGATCACCGCCCAGCCCGGGTCGGGATCGTAAGCATTGATGCTCTTTATGCGATCGTCGCCGCTGCTGTTCAGCTGGTTCCAGATCGAGGACCAGTGCCCTTCGTCGCCATTCTCGCCAGCCGGTGTGTACTCCCGGTGAAAAATGTTATTCCAGGTCTGGTTGCTGCCGCTGTCTTTGGGAGAGGCGATGAACATCTGTACGGAATACTTGCTGTCCGAGTAGCCGCTTGCGCTGCCGGCGATCAGGCGGACCGAGTAGGGGTATACCCCGTCAGCTGCACCGGTGTTCGGAACGGCATATGGTTTGAACGGGTCCCCGATTGCGTTTTGGCCATAGACCCCTTTTCCGTCAAAGAATAAATACTTGACGGTACTGCCGGTGGCATAGGCGATCATCAGTTTATCCATGATGCCCTTGTCCGGATCAGACACCTGAAAAACCGCCCCACCGGCGCCCGTGATGCCGTCGGGGGCGGTGAAGAGGCTCATTTTGACCAGGGAGCCAGGCGTGGCGGGGTTGAACAGGCCATCCGCCGAGGCAATCGTATACCAGTTAGAGCCGGCGGAATAGATGACGTACATCGTACCTTCCATCGAATGAGCCATGCGGATCTTGACCTTGCTCACACCCGCCGAAATGGACTTCTGCCCGCTGAACTCCAGTGCCCACCCCTTGCCGTCCGTTCCACGATTCACTGTGGCCGTCCGATAGTAGATGGTGCTGTTGTTGAAACCGGAGCAACTGCTGCAATCGGTGGTGTAAAAGATGTAGAGCACGTTGTTGAATTCAACAAGCTTGAAGCGGAAATCAAGGCTTAAGCTGTTGGAAATGTCCACGGAGCTGTGAGATTCCGGATTGTGTGTGAAAAAGTATAGTTTCGAATCATAGGACGGGCTGCAGTCGCTCATTAGAGTGAAGAAAATCATTTCTCTTCCGCCGAAATATATGGCGTCCATCCAAAACATGTCGTTGTGATTTGTACCGAAGATATTGTTGCAGAAAGCGGATTTATATTTGTCATTCTCACTGGAATAGGACTCCGCCGATGCATCTGGAGTCCCGATGAGCCCAAGTACACCTGCAATAAAGATGGATGCAATCAAGATACCGCGTAACTGACGTGCCATTGTAGTTGCTCCTCTCAAATGCTTCGGTCCAAGCGGTTTTTGGAAAAAAAACAGGAAAGCGGATATGTCAACCCGTCAGGCTTGAGTACACATGGAGCGGTCCAGGAGTCCCTTCGGGGCAATACACACAAGTTCAGATTTGCGGCCTGTTCCGGATCGGTCGGATTGCAGAACAAAAAAGGCCTCTGCACGGGGGTACCCTTGGCAGAGGCCCAAAGCAAACGTCACCTGGATTGTCCGTTGCATGGAATGCCCTTCCTGAGCTGGACTCGATGTATCCTGGAAAACAAGCATTGGCTGGATGATGCATTCTCAGAGCACGACTGTCGCTCCGCAGCTTTCTATATCACGACTATGCACGAACAGCATAAGTTGTCAAATAAAATCATCAATTCAGGCACTGCGGCCTGCCCCGGTTGCCCATCATCCGGTGTCCGCCCCTCATCCGGGCGGCCGCATGCGGCCACCTCCACAAACAATTGGTTCATCCGGCAAACACATACCCTGTCAGTTGTCGCAGGGCGGGACAGTTGCAAGTGATGGCAATGAGCCTTAAAGACAGGATGGATGGAGCAGGGCGTTCCCGGGTGGAGAGTACGACGAGATCTGCGCCTGGCAGGCTGGTGACTGGATTCCCGCCTTTTTTGCGGGAATGACGTTGTGATTTTGCGGGAATGACGTTGTGATACCGGATGACGTTGTGATGTCATCGATCCTTTGCCCGAAAAGCACCGGAGGTACTCGTTTGCCGGATGACCCTGAGATAGTTGAGCAACCCGTCCGGTACGCAGCCAGGGTTTTTCGGACTCTGGCCAAATGCCTGATTCCGGACCTGATTGCAAGAGAGGTTGCTTGACTTCAAGCAACGCATCGAGCTGGGCCTTCCGGTCAGGTTTCAGATCCTTGTAGTTGCTCAGCAAGAGGAAGCGGTTCCCTTTGAGGGTCTGTTGTCCCAGATGATCCAGTTCCCGCCGTTGTTCTCTAGGTAGTAAGCACTGCTCACGTCCACGGCCACCACAGAATGGCACAATCGACACATCGCAAATGATGAAAATCAAGGACCAGAATACATTCCTTGCGCCCAATGGGGCTCATGAAGAACCAGCGGGTCTTGTGGCCCTTCATCGCGGCTTCGCGGCAGCCGCATTTGGGGCACTGGATCGATCCGTCCGGGGAGGTAATCAGGATTCATAACGGGAATTGTCCGGATTACGGCGACGAACAGGATCAAGAAGGCAAACATCCATCTATTGGACCAAGGTCCAATAGATGGTTCCCGTCTTGTTTTCGTATATTTTTGCAATGCGAGTGCAGCAATTCATCCGGGGAACGCGGTAAAGAGACTAGTACGCACCGGTCTAAGCAGTGCAGCGAGGCATGTCTGGAGGTGGGGCGGGGGATGTTGACCTGTTGCCCACATACGCCCTGGACGGAACGCGTCCCCCGTCTTGATCATCGACGGCGCTGCTGCAGGCGATGCCTGTTCCGTGGGTTTATGCCCGACAAAACTCGATACGATGCCCTTCAACCTCCACGACGTGTGACTCCATAGGCTGAGGACGACCTTTTGGAGTTCAACGGTGTCAAGCACCGCGATAGTCTCGAAAAACAATCAAGGAGACACTTTATGCAGGAAGGCAGGTTAGACTTCACCATATCCCGACTGGGTGAGTGCCAGATCCCCTCTCCCATGTCCAGCATGCATTTCGTCCATGATGACCATGTGCTCTACGATAACAACATTGAGAAGATCCAGGAGTACCTCGATGCAGGCGCGACTCCCCCTCTCTTCGAGAAGGCCGGTCCCCGGGACAAGATCTATTTCGATCCCGCCCAACTGAAATGCGGGATCGTGACGTGCGGCGGCCTGTGCCCCGGGTTGAACGATGTCATTCGGGCCGTTGTGCTGAGCCTTTTCCACCACTACAACGTACAGGATGTATTCGGTTTTCCATACGGATACGAGGGACTGAGCGTTCGGCACAAACACACACCCGTGGCCTTGACTCAGTCTGTTCAAAGGATCCATGAGCAGGGAGGAACAATTCTGGGCTCCTCTCGCGGACCTCAGGACGTCTCTGAGATGGTGGATACGCTGGAACGGATGAAGATAGGAATCCTTTTCACCATAGGAGGGGACGGCACCTTGAGGGGTGGACAGGCGATCGCGGAAGAAGCCCTCGGTCGCGGATTGGACATCGCTGTCATTGGAGTCCCCAAGACCATCGACAACGACATTTCCTATGTACAGAGGTCTTTCGGCTTTGAGACGGCGGTGACGGAGGCAGGAGCCGCGATCATTTCAGCCCATACAGAGGCAACGGGAGCGAGGAACGGTGTTGGTCTGGTGAAGCTCATGGGACGTGAATCGGGCTTCATTGCCGCATTCGCTGCACTGGCTTACAACGACGTCAATTACTGTTTGATCCCGGAGGTTCCCTTCACCCTCGAGGGGTTTCTCGCAATCCTGGAAGAGCGCCTGGACACGAAAGGGCATGCTGTAATTGTTGTGGGGGAAGGAGCAGGCCAGGATCTCATGGAGAGAACACAGCAGCGGGACGCCTCGGGAAACGTCCGCTTTGGTGATATTGGAATCTTCCTGCGCGATCAGATCAACGGCCACTTTAGAGGGCTCGGGAAAGAGATCAATCTCAAGTACATCGACCCCAGCTATACCATACGAAGCGTGCCGGCCAATGCTCATGATTCGGCGTTCTGCCTGCTTCTCGGCCAGAATGCAGTGCATGCCGGCATGGCTGGACGAACCAACATGGTGGTGGGTGACTGGGGCGGCTCATTCACCCACATACCCATTCCCATGGCCGTATCGAAGCGAAAGAAGATCGATCCGGAAGGATGGATATGGGGTACTGTCCTGGCATCAACGGGTCAGCCAAGGAGAATGTGATCCCTGCTTTGCTGGGTGGGATGGAGGCGCAGAGCCCCGTGGGGATCGGTTGTCAGGTTGGACTTTCTCAGTCTGCAACTTCAGTCGAGTCAGAAGGAACAAGCCATTGCGCCATGAGGATCTCTCCACCCGGGGTTGCCTTGCTCTAACCATCTTGTCTTCCAGGCTCTTTCTCATTACTCGAAACTGTTTCGCCATGCACAGTTACCCCTCCTGGATTTCCGCCTTTTGTATGGAATGACGCTGTTGCGGGTGTATTCCACCTTTGTGCGACAATTGCCCTGGTTCGCGTTTGCCGGAAGAATCAGAATTTTCAGGTGAACTCGTGACGAACTTCATACCCTGATAAAACTCCACTGGATAGGAGGTTTCGATGCCGGTTGCCGATTATCAGACCTACTGCAAAATGCTCGATAGAGCCAGAGAGAACCATTTTGCCTACCCTGCTATCAATGTCAGTTCCCTCACCACCGCCAATGCCGTTCTGAAGGGACTGACGGAGAGTCGAAGCGACGGGATCATCCAGGTTTCGACGGGAGGTGCAGCTTTCGCCTCCGGGTCATCGGTGAAGGACATGGTGCTGGGAGCCATCTCCATTGCCGAGCACGTCCACAGGGTTGCCGACCGTTACGGCATCTACGTTGCTCTGCACACGGATCATTGCCAGGCTCAGGTGCTGGACAGCTTCCTTATCCCCCTGGTGGAGGAAACAGAGCGGCGCCGCAGGGCCGGGTTACCGAATCTTTTCAATAGCCACATGTTTGATGGAAGCGCACTGCCGCTGAAGGAGAACCTGGACATCACCGTTCCGCTTCTCGAACGCTGCCACCGGAATCAGTTGATTCTTGAGGTCGAGGCCGGCGTAGTCGGGGGTGAGGAGGACGGGATCAAGGCCGAGGGTGCGCCCGCCGAGAAGCTCTACACTACCACCGGGGACATGATCGAAGTGGCTCGCCGACTCGGGGCCGTTCAGGGAGCACGGTTTCTCCTCGCCGCCACATTCGGCAACGTCCACGGAGTATACAAACCCGGACATGTGAAGCTCAAACCGTCTATTCTCAAGGATGGTCAAGATGCCGTTGTAAAAGAGTTTGGCAAGGATGCCCGTTTCTACCTCGTGTTTCACGGCGGTTCCGGTTCACTTCCGGAAGAGATTCACGAGGCCATCGACTATGGCGTAGTCAAAATGAATATCGACACCGACACTCAGTATGCCTTCACTCGGGCCATAGCCGATCACATGTTCCGGTACTATGACGGAGTGCTCAGGGTGGACGGTGAGGTAGGCAACAAGAAGAATTATGATCCCCGTTCCTACCTGGCCATGGCTGAAGCATCCATGGCCGAGCGGGTCAAAGTGGCCGTGACCGCCCTCCGCGGGATCAACACCACTCTCTTCAGCATAAAGTAATGCCGACTCAGGGCCGGGCCCATGGAGGCTCAAGGGCAGTTGTCGGGAATGGCTGCCTCAATCTGCCTGCGGCAGGTTTTCATTGTCTTGCGACATCAGCATCATGGAGCCATAAAGATGGCAAAAAAATTGAAATCCAACAAATCGGCAGCATGTGTTTCTTACGGCGGGCGCTCAGATATGAGCATCGAGGGCTTGAAACGCACATTTCGCGAACACATGCTTTACACCCAGGCTCGGTTTCCAAGTGGCGCCACCAGAAACGACCACTACATGGCTCTTGCCTGCACCGTCCGGGATCAGCTGCTGCATCGCTGGATCAAGTCTGTCGAGCAGTTGAGCAGAGGGGACTCCAAGGTTGTCGGTTATCTTTCGGCTGAATTCCTCCTTGGGCCTCACCTGGAAAACAACCTGATCAACCTGGGCATTTACGATGAGGTTTGCAGGACGGCCGAGGAAGAGGGCCACGACATTCACACCCTTTTTGACCAGGAGGAGGAGCCGGGGCTTGGAAATGGAGGGCTGGGGAGGCTGGCGGCCTGTTTTCTCGATTCCCTCGCAACCCTTGAGGTTCCCGCCATTGGATACGGCATTCGCTACGAGTTCGGCATCTTCGACCAGGAAATTCGAGACGGCTGGCAGGTGGAACGGACCGACCAGTGGCTTCGACTCGGCAACCCGTGGGAATTGGTTCGGCCGGAGATCACCTGCCACGTCAACTTCGGGGGTTATACCGAGCCCTATGAAGACGAAGCGGGCCGCTACCGGGTTCGATGGGTACCCCACCGAACAGTCAAGGGCGTCGCATACGACAACCCCATTGTGGGATACCGTGTGAATACGTGCAATCTGTTGCGGCTCTGGAAGGCTGAAGCGGTGGAATCCTTTGAGTTCGAGGCCTTCAACGTAGGCGATTACTACCGGGCCGTGGAGGAAAAGATCATCTCGGAAAACATCACCAAGGTGCTCTACCCTAACGATGAACCTGTCCAGGGCAAGCAGTTGAGGCTCGAGCAACAGTATTTCTTCGTTTCCTGCTCCCTGCAGGATATGCTGCGAATCTACAAACTGCTCGGCGGTGATCTAAGTCGCTTTTCCAGCCACTTTGCCGTCCAACTCAATGATACTCACCCCGCCATAGCCGTTGCCGAACTGATGCGGCTTCTCCTCGATGAGAACGACATGGACTGGGAGGCGGCATGGGAGATTACCTGCAGCACGTTCGGCTATACCAACCACACCCTTCTGCCGGAAGCCCTGGAGAAATGGCCGATCGGTCTTTTTTCCGGTCTTTTCCCCAGGCACATGGAAATCATCTTTGAGATCAACCGACGTTTTCTCGAGGACGTCAGGAGCAGATTCCCGGAGGACGAGGAGCGGGTGGCCAGGATGTCCCTCATCGACGAGAGCGGAGAACGCTACGTACGCATGGCGCATCTGGCCTGCGTCGGGAGCCACGCCATCAACGGGGTGGCGGAGCTCCACACCCGCCTTCTCAAAGAAGACGTCCTGAGGGACTTCTACGAGATGATGCCGGACAAATTCAGTAACAAGACCAATGGGGTCACTCCTCGCCGTTTCATGGTTCTGAGCAATCCCGGGTTGAGCCGACTCATCACCGAAAAAATCGGGGAGAACTGGATCAGCAACCCGGAGGAACTGCGACAGATCGAGAAGTTTGTCGGCGACAAGGCATTTCGCGAGGACTGGCGGCGGGTGAAACTCGAGAACAAGAAGAATCTTGCCCGTCTCGTCCGGGAACGTACCGGGATCGAAGTCGACCCGGCCTCGATGTTCGATATTCAGGTGAAACGACTCCACGAATACAAGCGTCAGCATCTGAACGTTCTCCACATCATCGCCTTGTACAATCGGATCAAACAGGATCCTGCATACGACATGTGCCCCAGGACATTCATCTTCGGGGGGAAGGCCGCACCGGGATATTTTATGGCGAAGCTGATCATCAAGCTGATCAACTCCGTTGCCGAGATGGTCAACGCCGATCCCGGTGTGGCCGAACGGCTGAAAGTCGTCTTCTTCCCCGACCTCAACGTGAAAAGCGCGAAGTTTATCTACCCCGCCGCGGATCTTTCCGAACAGATCTCCACCGCAGGGAAGGAGGCCTCCGGAACCGGAAATATGAAGTTTTCCATGAACGGCGCGCTCACCATCGGCACTCTGGACGGGGCCAACGTGGAAATCAGAGAAGAAGTGGGGGCGGAGAATTTTTTTCTCTTCGGACTGACGGCGGAGGAGGTGAGTTCGCTTTGGAAGAATGGATACCAACCCATGGAGGTTTACCGGAGCAATCCAGAGCTCCAGGGGGTTGTCGAATGCATCCGTTCAGGCCATTTTTCCAAAGGGGATAAGGAATTGTTCAGACCCTTGGTCGATTCGCTTCTCTTCCATGACACGTTCATGCTGTTCGCCGATTTCCGGTCCTATGTGGAGGTACAAAATCATGTTGATGCGGCCTATCGGGATCAGGAGCGCTGGACCCGCATGTCCATCCTCAACGTCGCTCGCATGGGCAAGTTCTCGTCCGACCGGGCAATCCGTGAATATTGCAGGGACATTTGGAATGTCAAACCGGTGCCGGTCATCCTGGAGTGATGTGTTGGCCGTTTATGAAACGGCTTGATCGGCCTGCCTCAGGCAGAGAGTGGAGAGAATGGAACCTTTGCGCACAGTCGACGACTGGGAAAAAGTGGAAGGCACCCCATGGCCCCTGGGGGCGACATGGATGGAATCGCAGGGAGCGTACAACTTTGCCCTGTATTCGCGCTACGCCGCAAGTGTCACGCTGCTTCTCTACGCTGAGCACGAACCTGCAAAACCATTACGCCGCCACGTTCTAGACCCGCTCATCAACAAGTCGGGCCTCATATGGCATTGCCGAGTACCGGAAGAAGAACTCGGCGGCGCCACTCTCTACGCGTACCAGGTCGGCGGGCCTGACGACGCGTCCAGGCGGCAGCGCTTTGATCCTCAAAAGGTGCTCCTCGATCCCTTCGCGCTTTCCGTCCACTTCCCGCCGGAATTCAGCCGTTGGTCAGCGTCAGGGCATGGTCCCACAGATGGGATGGCGCCTCTTGGAAGGCTTATCAAGGACTCCACATCATTCGACTGGGATAAGGATCCCCGTACTCGCCACACACATGATCTTATTGTCTATGAGCTCCACGTGAAGGGGTTTACCGCACGGTCCAACTCGGCCGTCACCCACGAAAGACGAGGGACCTTCGCGGGACTCATGGAGAAGATCCCCTATCTCCAGGATCTCGGAATTACCGCGGTGGAGCTCCTCCCGATCCATCAGTTCGATCCTCAGGAAGACAACTATTGGGGCTACATGACCCTCAATTTCTTTTCACCCCACCATGCCTACGCCTCTGGCGACCCCTGCGAGGAATTCCGCGCCTTGGTGAAAGCCCTTCACGCTGCCGGCATCGAGGTGTGGCTTGACGTGGTTTACAACCATACCAGTGAGGGCGGCGCTGAAGGCCCGACCTACAGCTACCGCGGCATCGACAACAAAAGCTACTATCTCACCAGCCGGGAAAACGGGGAGTACTTGAACGATACCGGCTGTGGCAACACGATGAACTGTGCCCATCCTGTCGTTCGGGCGCTCGTCCTGTCCAGCCTGCACCATTGGGCAGCGAACATGCACGTGGACGGCTTCCGCTTCGACCTGGCCTCGATCTTTGCACGCGAACTCGATGGCTCCGTGAACACCGTGAATCCGCCCCTGGTCGGAGAGATCGGTTTGCTCGGATATCTGCGCGGCGTGAGGCTCGTCGCGGAGGCATGGGACATCGGCAGCTACCTCCTCGGCCGAAGCTTCCCCGGCCTGACGTGGCGGCAGTGGAACGGGAAATTCCGCGACGACATCCGTGCCTTCGCAAAAGGCGACCCGGGAATGGTCGGAGCTCTGATGCAGCGCCTGTACGGCAGTGATGATCTTTTTCCCGATGGTCCTGTAGAAGTCTACCGTCCCTCCCAGAGCGTGAATTTCATCACCGCTCACGACGGATTTTGCCTCTATGACCTGGTGGCGTACAACGAAAAGCACAACGAGGCCAACGGTCACCACAACACGGACGGGACAAACGACAACCGGAGCTGGAATTGCGGGTGGGAAGGCGATGCAGGGGTTCCACCGGAAGTCATGGCTCTGAGGAGGCAGCAGATCAAGAACTACTTCTGCCTGCTTATGCTCGCCAACGGCACTCCCATGTTCAGTGCCGGTGACGAATTCATGAATACCCAAAAGGGGAACAACAATCCCTACAACCAGGACAACGAGATTACCTGGCTGGATTGGGATCTTCTCGAGAAGAATGGGGACATCTTCCGCTTTTTCAAGGCCATGATCGCATTCCGAAAAGCCCATCCATCCATCGCACGCGGCCGCTACTGGCGAGATGATGTCCTATGGTACGGAACGGCTGCCGGCGTGGATCTTTCACAGGACTCTCGATCCTTGGCCTACTTTCTGCGTGGGTCGAGACTCAGAGATAACGATCTCTACGTGATGATCAATGCTTGCTGGGAGGATACCGAATTCACCCTCCAGGAAGGGCAGGCGGAGCACTGGCGCCGCATTGTGGATACCAGCCTTGCCAGCCCTGATGACATTGAAGAGACAGGGAAGGGACATCCCATTTCCGCCCTCCGGTATGTCGTGAAGGCTCGGTCAATCGTGGTGATGGTGCGGTGAGAAGGCCGATCTTTACGGGGCGTGAGCTGAGGAATTTTCAGCAAAACGACGGCCTCGAATGGTCTGCAGGGGGAGACGAGACGTGTCAAACAGCGTTTACATCGCAGGAACGGGGCCGGCGACCGGAAAATCAGTGGTGGTGCTCGGCATGATGGAGCTGCTTTCTCGGCGGGGCAGGAGAATCGGGTTCTTCCGCCCGGTTGTTGAAAAAGACACCATTTCCGATCACCTGATCGGTCTCGTCACAAGCCGATACGACATCCAGCCTCCCCGCGAGAGCATGTTCGGAACGACCCACTCCATTGCGAGGGAGATGATCTCCAGGCATAGGGAAAACGAACTGTACAGCCTGATCCTCGAAAAGTTCCGGTCCCTTGCACACGAATGCGACTTCGTTGTCTGTGTGGGAACCGATTATACGGCCATGCACTTGGCCCTTGAATTTGATTTCAATGTCGAATTGGCTCGGAACCTCGGTGTGCCACTCATGCCCGTCGTCGCAGGTCAGGGAAGAGAGGCTGGAAGTATCGTAGATGCTGTGCGCATCCTGACGGAGTTCTTGCAGGAAAGGAAGTGCGACGTCCTTTCAGTGATGGTCAACAGGGTCACACCTGAGGCGGCGGCAGAGGCGGCGGCTCGATTCCAGGAAATGTCACCGACCGGGATTCCCGTGTTTGTCCTGCCGGCGCATCCTCTCCTGGACAAGCCCACGGTCGGCGAAATCCAGAGGGCGCTCGGAGCCGAAATGCTGCACGGAGACGTGCAGCGGCTTAACCGTGAGGTGGCTCGCACCAAGGTGGCAGCCATGAAATTGCCCAACTTTCTGGACCGCCTGGAAGAAGGCTGCCTGGTGATCACTCCTGGAGACCGCAGCGACATCATGATAGGAACGCTCGCGGCCGACGTATCCATCTTCTACCCGGGGGTTGCCGGCATCGTCCTCACCGGCGGCTTCAAGCCGGCGCCTCAGGTGCAGCGCCTCATCGAGGGTCTGACACACACCGCTGTTCCCGTACTGGCTGTAACCACCGATACCTTCGTGACAGCGACCCAGGTCAACACCGTCTGTGCCGCTATCACCCCGGAAAATCAAAGGAAGATCGCCGGAGCCCTTGGAGTTTTCGAAACCAATGTCGACTTGAGGCGGCTCGAACGGCACATCGCCGTCCTGCGCTCGTCGCGTGTGACTCCTCTCATGTTCCAGCACGACCTCATGAGTCGTGCCCGATCGAAGCGCCGCTGCATCGTTCTCCCTGAAGGCACGGAGGAACGGATCCTCAGGGCGGCGGAGATCATGCGCCTGCGGGATGTGTTGGATATCACTCTGCTGGGGAACGTCGGCGAGATCGAAGAGAAGATCACTGCCTTTGGCCTGTCGCTTGATGGTGTCAAAATTATCGACCCTGTCGCGTCAGAACTTCGAGAGGAATTCGGACAGACTTATTTCGAGCTCCGCAGACATAAGGGGATTTCTCTTCAGATGGCCTTCGACGCAATGGCTGACGTGAGCACGTTCGGAACGATGATGGTCTACCGTGGGCTTGCCGACGGCATGGTGTCCGGGGCGGTCCATACGACGCAGCACACGATCCGCCCTGCGCTGGAGTTTGTCAAGACAAAACCGGGATGTTCGATTGTGTCGAGCGTCTTCTTCATCTGCCTTCCGGACCGTGTTCTGGTCTACGGCGATTGCGCCATCAACCCGGATCCCAATGCCGAGCAGCTTGCCCACATCGCTGTCAGTTCTGCGGAGACCGCTCAAGGCTTCGGCATCGAGCCTCGCGTTGCCATGCTGTCCTATTCGACGGGAGAATCGGGCAAGGGGGCGGATGTCGAGAAGGTGAGGGAGGCAACCCGGTTGGCGAAGCACCTCCGACCGGGACTCATGCTGGAGGGACCCATTCAGTACGATGCCGCCATCGATCCCGATGTCGCAAGAGTGAAACTGCCCCGGAGTGAGGTTGCAGGCCGCGCCACCGTCTTCATCTTCCCTGACCTCAACTCCGGCAACAATGCCTACAAGGCGGTCCAGCGCTCGGCCGATGCCGTCGCCATAGGCCCGGTTCTCCAGGGTCTGAACAAACCGGTCAATGACCTGAGCCGCGGATGCACCGTTGCCGACATCGTGAACACCATAGCCATCACGGCGATTCAGGCTCAAACGGAAGGAATGACCCCATGAAAGTGGCTGTCATCAACTGCGGGAGTTCGTCCATCAAGTACGAGGTTTTCGGCCTGCCCGACTGCCTCATGCTTGCGGCGGGACTGGTCGAGAACATCGGGGGCAGTGAGAGTCGCCTGCGTCAGCGCAAGCGAAACGCCGACGGGACGTTCGACGAACTGGTCTATTCGAAAAGGCTGGCGGATTACAGGGACGGGTTCGACTTCATGGCCGATGTGAACCGTGAGGACCGGATCATCAAAGACGATTCGGAACTCTTCGGCATCGGTCATCGTGTGGTCCATGGGGGAGAGCTCTTCAGGGAGCCGACCGTGATCGACGACGAGGTGGTTGATGCCATCGAAAGACTCGTCCCTCTGGCCCCACTTCACAACCCGTCCAATCTCCTCGGTATCAAGGCCGCCCGAATCCGGTTTGTGGGCATCCCGCAGGTGGCGATCTTCGATACGGCGTTTCACCAGACCCTGCCGCCCCACGCCTTCCATTACGCAACGCCTTACGAGTGGTACGACGCACATCGAGTCCGAAGGTATGGGTTTCATGGGACCTCTCACCGTTACGTCTCGAGAGAGGCAGCCAGGTATCTGGGCAAGGCACCCGAGAGTGTGAATCTCATTACGCTCCATCTGGGCAACGGAGCAAGTGCAGCAGCCGTTCAGCGAGGCTCGAGCATCGACACGTCCATGGGCCTGACCCCGCTTGAAGGCCTGGTGATGGGCACGAGGTCGGGAGACATCGATCCGGCGATCCACTTCTTTATGATGAGGCAGACGGGCATGTCGTCGAATGATCTGGAGAAATCGCTCAATTCGCAAAGCGGCCTCAAGGGCATTTGCGGGCTGAACGACATGCGGAAAATCATCGATCAGGCAGGGCTTGGAAACGATCGCGCAGAACTGGCCATCGACATCTTCTGCTACCGCATCAAGAAATATATCGGTGCGTATTTCGCAGTGCTCGGCAGCGTGGACGCCATCGTGTTCACCGGCGGCATCGGTGAGAACGCCGGCATGATCAGGGAGCGCGTGTGCCGGGGGCTTGAACATCTCGGAATCGCCATCGACAATGCCAGAAACGAGGCAGTTCCGGGAAGCGTTGCCGAAATCCAGAAAGACGGGACTCCGGTGAAGGTTCTGGTGGTCCGAACCGACGAAGAACAGGAAATTGCGCAGCAAACCGTCCACGCAATCGAAAGGGGAAAGCCGGCGCAGCGTCGCCCTGTCGCGGAACTGCCAGTGCGAAGCCAATAACCAGGCGAAGCGTGGCCATAAGGCCATTGTCAAACGGTAGAGCCACACCACCACCAGATCAAGTGCCGGACATGCTTCGAGGCTGTCGACCGTTTTCAGCTGTCGGTCTTTGGGCGGCATCCGTTCATGGGGGTGCGATGATGGACATCGAGAACTTTCGCCGACATCCCAAAGAAGGAGCGCCTCCATGCTGGACGCAGAAAACTACAAGGTGGCCGACAAACTCAAAGACGGCACTGCGGTGACCATCAGGGCGATTCGCCCGGACGACAGGAAACGGGTTGCCGAGGCCTTCAATAACCTCGATTCTGAATCCATCTACACCCGTTTCTTCCGCTTCAAGAGGGAGTTGACAAACGAAGAACTCAAGAGCGCCACCGAAATCGATTTCGACAAGGCCGTTGCACTCGTGGTCACGATTCCAACGGAGGAGGGAGACGAAACCATCATCGCCGGCGGGCGCTACGTCCTGTACGATTCTCCAAATGAGTGCCGCAGTGCTGAAATCGCCTTCACAGTCGAGGAGAACTACCAGCGGCAGGGTATGGCAGGCCGGATCCTGGAACACCTGGTCCACATCGCCCGGGAGAAAGGTGTGTGCCGGTTCGACGCGGAAGTGCTTCCGGAGAACAGGGCAATGCTAGCCGTATTTGCCCGCAGTGGGCTTCCTGTGAAGAAATGGTCTGAAGAGGGGGTGATACACGTGACACTCTTCCTTGAGCCGCAGGCAGTGTAAATACCGCATCTCTCGCATGGGGACTGAGGGAACCTGAAGGCGCACAGAAGGGAACTCTCCATAATGGAAATTCAAAGAGACGTAACCCGAACATTTTTCGCAGTGCTGTTCATTGGAGCTCTCATCGCGACCTCGCTCTGGATCCTCAGGCCTTTCCTGGGAGCCGTAATCTGGGCGGTAACGATCGTGACAGCGACCTGGCCTCTGATGATCTCCGTTCAGAACCGTCTTGGAGGTCGCCGATCGCTGGCGGTGACGGTGATGACCCTATTGCTTCTCTGCATGCTTCTGATCCCGCTCTCTCTGGCCATCGGCACCATTGCATCGAATGCCGATCGTATTGCAGGCTGGGTAGGGTCCCTTTCCACTCTTGAGCTTTCCGCTCCGCCGACGTGGCTGACCTCTCTGCCGATCTTCGGCAAGAAATTCGCGGCGGCCTGGGAAAAGGTTGCGGTAGAGGGCATGCAAGCTGTCATCCAAAAGCTGACTCCATATAGTGGCAGGGCCATTGGGTGGTTTATAACGGAAGTGGGCAGCTATGGCGTCCTGGTCCTTCAGTTTCTTTTGACGGTCGTCTTTTCTGCACTCCTCTACGCCAAGGGAGAGCATATGGCCTCGTGGATGATGCGCTTTGGACACCGTCTGGCAGGGATACGGGGCGAGAATTCGGTCCGTCTGGCCGGGCAGGCCATTCGCGGCGTCGCTCTGGGCGTCGTGGTGACCGCCCTGGTCCAGTCGGTGTTGGGCGGCATCGGTCTCGCAATCGCCAAGGTTCCTTTTCCCGGGATCCTCACCGCAGTCATGTTCATGCTGGGCATCGCCCAGATCGGTCCCGTGCTGATCATGGTCCCGGCTGTGGCCTGGCTTTACTGGACCGGCAGCAGTATTTGGGGAACCTTTCTTCTCTTATGGGGCCTCGTGGTCTGCCTCATGGACAACTTCCTGCGCCCCATTCTGATAAGAAAGGGCGCCAATCTCCCCCTGCTTCTCATCTTCACAGGCGTGATAGGCGGTTTGACCGCTTTCGGCTTGATAGGCATCTTCGTGGGACCTGTGGTTCTGGCCGTGGCACACACGCTGCTGACGGCATGGGTCGACGAGGAACTCGCTGACGTCAGTCCGCCTCTTGGGCAGAAGCCTTGAAGGGCGGGCAACCCATGGGACGACGGAATGCATCAACGTCCACCAGGAGGCAACGCCCCGTGAGTACCAGACTCCATCGAGACTAACCCATCAGAAAGAGCGCTCAAGCTTGAAAGGCGAACATCTATGACCTTTCCACTTTGCAAGACCAAGATCGTATGCACCATAGGACCCGCATCGCAGTCCCGTGAAGTCATGGAGCGACTGCTGCTGGCCGGCATGAGCGTCGCCCGGCTCAATTTCTCCCACGGGGATTTTACGGGTCACAAAGGGGTGATTGAAGATCTCCGTGCCGCAGCCAGGATCACCGGACACCGTCTTGCCATCATGGCGGACCTGCCCGGCCCCAAGATGCGCATCGGACAGCTTGGCTCTGAACCGGCAGAACTGAAGCCCGGCGACCTGTTCACGCTCACGACCGATGATGTGGTTGGCGACGGACACAAAGTCTCGGTCACCTTCGCTCGTCTCCCCCGGGTGGTGAAAGCGGGGGACACCCTCTACCTGAACGATGGTTTGATTCAGATCGAGGTGAACCATGTCCAGGGAACCGATGTCCAATGCCGGGTTGTCGTCGGCGGTGAACTGCGATCTCGCAAAGGGCTCAACCTTCCGGGCATCGACCTCGGAATCAGCGCCTTCACCGAACACGACCGGGACTGCCTGAAATTCGCTCTCGAAAATGGTGTGGACGCCGTGAGCCAATCCTTCGTCGAAAACGCTGCGGATATCGAGGCAGTGCGCGATGCGGCGGCGGCTCTCGGGTACCGCCCCTTCATCATTGCCAAGATCGAACGATCGAGGGCGCTCGATCACCTGGATGACATCATTACTGCCGCGGACGCGGTCATGATCGCTCGAGGCGATCTCGGTGTGGAACTGCCCATCGAACAGATTCCCATAGTGCAGAAACAGATCACGCGCAAAGCCAACATGCGTGCCAGGCCGGTGATCACTGCGACGCAGATGCTGGAGTCCATGACCGGCAATCGGCGTCCCACCCGTGCAGAGGCGACCGATGTTGCCAATGCGATCCTCGATGGGGCAGACTGCGTCATGCTCTCCGGTGAATCAGCCATGGGCGCCTTCCCGATCGAATCGGCGGCGATGCTCGCGAAGATCGCTGCCGCCGTCGAGCCTTACCGCGCTCTGGTGAGTCCAAAGGAGCTGTTCAGAGGGATCGATCTCAAGGGCAGAGTGCCCCCGGCCTGGCTCATCGATCTGAGCGTGGAGACCGCGATCGAGTACTCCAACCCCGCTGCCGTATTTGCCCCCACTCACGGTGGTGACACGGCAAGAAGCATTGCTCGGTTGCGCCTCCCCATCTGGATCGTCGCCGTCAGTTCTCAGGAAGCCACGTGTCAGCAGTTGCAGTTTTCCTCGGGGGTCCACCCGGTTTTCGAGGCTGAGCATCCGGAAACGTGGAACACCTACATCGCGGACTGGCTCAAGACCAGGGGAATCCAGGGCGGACTCGCCATAGTCACCGAAGGCCCCTCGAGGAGACATCCAGGCGCAAACAACCGTCTCGAGATTGTGGACTTGAGCCGGCCGGAAGGGATAAGAAGCAGTTAGGTGATACGTGGTCAGAATTCGACGCCTGAAAAAATGAGCTCACGCCGAGTCGCAGAGTTGCGATGAGTTCAAGACACGGTTCTTCAACCGAGGATACGAGTGGAACATGATCCTGGCAGGTGACATAGGCGGCACCAATACGCGCCTTGCACTCGTCGATGCAGCGAGTGGTGCGCTGAGGATCGTCGCTGAAAGAACCTTTCCGAGCCGCGAGCGGACCAGCCTCGAAGCGGCGATTGCGGAGTTTCTGTCCCTCAACAAGTGTGATCTGGTCAGGGCATCCTTCGGAATTGCCGGGCCTGTGCTGAACGGACGCTGCGAGGCCACGAACCTCCCGTGGGTGGTCGACTCCAGGAACCTGGCGAAGCGCCTCCACCTGAAGCGCGTCGGCTTGATCAACGATCTCGAGGCCAATGCCTTCGGAATCGCCACTCTTCCGAGCAAGGACTTTGTGATGTTGAACAAGGGAACCCGGAATGCGAAGGGCAACATTGCAATCATATCGGCAGGCACAGGGCTTGGGGAGGCGGGCATGTACTGGGATGGCAAAATTCATCGGCCGTTCGCATCTGAGGGAGGCCATGTGGACTTTGCGCCCCGGAACCAACTGGAAATGGAGCTTCTCGACTACTCGCTCAGGCGCTACCGGCGGGTGAGCTACGAGCGCCTGGTTTCTGGACCTGGACTCGTGAACATCTATCAATTCCTGAGGGATACGGGAAAAGGGAAAGAACCGCCCTGGCTGGCTGAAAGGATGCGCCACGAAGACCCGGCGCCACTCATATCGCAGCTCGCCATGGAAGGCAGGATCCTTCTGTGCATCCAGGCACTCGAGCTCTTCGTCTCCCTCTACGGCGCCGAAGCGGGCAATCTGGCCCTCAAGCTCATGGCAACGGGCGGCGTTTACCTGGGAGGGGGCATTGCCCCGAAGATCATTTCCAAACTGAAGGAACCCGAGTTCATGAACGCCTTCACCGCAAAGGGGCGCATGAGACCGATGCTCCAAGAAATCCCTGTCCGGGTGATCATGAACTCGAAGACGGCGCTTCTCGGCGCTGCACGACATGCGGCTCTTGATCCGGCGGAATGAACCGGAAAGAGGTCGGCTGCAGGGAGTTTCTATCGATGAGAAAAGTGGTGCTGTTGAGACACGGCGAGAGTGAATGGAACAGGGAGAACCGTTTTACCGGCTGGACGGACGTGGCGCTGAGCGAGAATGGATTCCGGGAGGCCATGGAAGCAGGGCGCATTCTGCGCCGCGAAGGGTACGCCTTCGACAACGCGTTCACTTCGGTGCTGAAACGGGCGATCAAGACCCTCTGGATCGTGCTCGAGGAGATGGACCTGATGTGGATTCCCGTTCTTGGGAGCTGGCGTCTCAACGAACGTCATTATGGGGCACTGCAGGGACTCAACAAGGCGGAGACGGCTTAAAAGTACGGCATGGAACAAGTCGAACTCTGGCGCCGCAGCTTCAATGTCCGCCCGCCCGCACTCACCCCCGAT
>JABUEY010000238.1 GCA_013314815.1 Syntrophobacteraceae bacterium | reverse complement strand
ATGCCCAGCCTCTCAGCCTGCATGCCTCGGCCACTCTGCCCACAGACACGAGGTAGGCGGCTTCCCGCAGGTTGATCCCGTTTCGCCGGCTCATCTCGAAGACGCTTTTGAAAGCATGGGTCATTTTGGTGTCCAGGCGGTGGTGAACTTCATGCAGTTCCCAGTAGAAGTTGGAAGCGTTCTGCACCTGTTCGAAGTAGGAGACGGTTACACCACCGGCATTGGCGAGAAAATCGGGAAGCACCAGGATGCCCCTGTCGTCGAGGATCCTGTCCGCTTCGGGAGTGGTCGGACCGTTTGCGAGTTCGCAGCATATTTTGCAGCCCAGAGTGGGCGCGTTTTCATGAGTGATCACGTTTTCGAGGGCGGCGGGGAAAAGGACGGCTACCTCGATGCGTAACAGTTCGTCGTTGGTGATCTCTTTTGTGCCCGGGAAGCCCCTGAGCATTCCCTTCTCGAGTTTGTAGGCGATGAGCCTGACCGGGTCGATCCCCTTGGGATCGTATACACCGCCCTTGGAATCGGAAGCGGCGACAAGGCGTAGCCCGAGGATCTCGGCCCCGAGTGCGGCGGCGTTTTGGCCGGCGTTTCCGAAGCCCATAACGGCCATCGTTTTGCCCTGCAGTTCGATGTTGCAGGCAGCGGCCGCCTCCCTCGTAATATAGATTCCGCCCCGAGCGGTGGCATCTCCGCGGCCCTGGGATCCTCCCAGAGCGATGGGTTTGCCCGTGATGACCCCCGGCTGGTTTCCGCCAAGAATGGTCTCGTATTCATCCATCATCCAGGCCATGATCTGGGGGGTCGTGTACACATCGGGGGCAGGAACATCCCTGGTCGCTCCAAGAGACCCGGCCAGGGCTCGAACGTAAGCCCTTGCCAGCCGCTCCTTCTCCGTCTCGGAAAGCTCCTTGGGATTGCATACGATTCCCCCCTTGCCTCCGCCGAGCGGGATGTCGACAACCGCTGTTTTCCAGGTCATCCAGGCGGCAAGCGCCCGAACCGTATCGATGGTTTCCTGGGGATGCCAGCGGATGCCGCCTTTTGCTGGTCCCCGAGCCGTATTGTACCGCACGCGAAAGGCATGAAATATCCTCGTGGAACCGTCGTCCATCTTCACTGGAAGAGTGACTCTTACCTCGTGCATCGGCCAGCGAAGAAGTTCATGAGTCGCGGAATCAAGCCCGAGCCTTTCCGCGGCATGGTCGAGCTGCTGCTGAGCGATCTTGAAGGGGTTGAGCTTTTCATCCATGTGGAACTCCTGATAGTGGGTTCTCATTCTACCTTTAATTCAGGCGAATCGCCTTCTGAATGAGATGCCGGGCGAACGCAGTGGATACGGAGCCGAATGCGGCGAAGATTGGTCGAACCGCGTGGGAATGACCGAAGAGATGATCCTGCGAACGGACACGCAATTGAAGGCACCGGCCGGAGGTCTTGGACATTCGTTGAGCACCAGCCGCAAAGTCGGAGCGGCGAGGACCAGGAGCCCAAGGTTTGCACAGTGCGTGACCGGGATTCGTTTTCAGCAGAGCTCCCATTGCTGTCGAGTCGGTTCTCTTGGAACTGCCTCTTCGCCCGGGATGCATGAACGAGATTGGTACGCGGGAGGTGCCGCGTCCATGGATCAGCCTGCTATCCAAACCGCCCTGTCCTTTGCGGTTTGAACGAGCTTATTGCTGACCCGGCCCATGTCGAAATCGTCAACGGTTGAAAGACCCCGTCTACCCACAACGATTGTTCCGTAGCCTTCCCCGTGAGCCATTTCGAGGATCGCTCCCGCCCGGCTGGACGCTCCCGTCAGCACCCTGGTCGAGATTTTTTCAGCGGGAATTCCTGCTGCTGCAAGGCAAGCAACAGCCTTGTCGAATACCGGTTCGATGCGGATCGAAGCTTCCTCCAACCTCCGCCGCAGGTAGTCTTCGGAAAACACTTGGCCGTTGTCTTCAGAACCGGCGCTCAGAGTGCGTATTACATGCACGAGGCAAATCCGTCGAACATCGCTTCCCGTCATCTCGGCGACATGTTTCACTGCCTGCATGGCGCCGTCGGATGAATCCATACCGATGAGAATATGATGAGGTTCCGGCCTGCCTCCGACAAGCCAGATGGAGGTATGAGTCAGTTTGACCACGAGTTTGCCTGCAATACCCCCGAGGGCCAGATCCTGAAGGGCACTCAGTCCCCGCCTTCCGAACACCGTAACGTCATACCCGCCCACCCTCGATTCGACGCCAATGTCCCTGGCAATGCCGAGCTTCCTTTCCCTGATGTCGACCTTGACGGATTCGGGAGCAAAGCCGGCGCCAACCAGAACCTGGCGAGCTCTTCCCATGAAATCGTTGATCTTCTTTTGCTGCTGTTGTTCCCAGCCCCTGACCGTCAGAACCTTCTGCTGCCACAAAGGGTCTTTCTCAAGATCCCAGAAAGCGTCAGGGATCCTGCTCATGATGTGGAGCAAGACCACCTCGGTCCCCGGCGTTGGAAGGACGCCGCTGACGTAATTGACGGTCTCGAAGGACTGATAAGATCCATCCACCACAAGTAAGACTTTTCTTTTTCCCTTCTTCATGTTCGTCCTCTCGTTTC
>JABUEY010000067.1 GCA_013314815.1 Syntrophobacteraceae bacterium | reverse complement strand
GAATGACGGTGTGATGCAGGGATGACGTTGTGATGCGGAAGAAGTTGATCGTGGGAAGAAGTTGATCGTAGGAAGGACATTCTCGCGGGTGTATTCCAACTTTGTGCGACAACGGTCCGGGTAGGCGTTTATGAGAGAATTCCGGACGGACCTGTTTTCTCATCGCGCCATGCTTCCGGCATGGGTTTTCCGTCCCGAGACCCACGAGAAACCTGTGCGGCGCAACGTCCCGTCGAGACTTCCCATTTCACGGAGTCACTCTGTTTGCCTGTCGGGATCCTGGAGACAATCCAGGAACTCAAACCCCGACAAACGCGCGGGGACTTGTATTTCATGCTTGCAAACGGGGAAAAGATTCTTATGATGATTGTCACCAACATTGATCTTTCCTCAAAGCGGTATAGATTATTATGAGATACAATGACTCCAGGAACTACGCCTATGTGATTCTGTGTTGCGTTATTGTTGCCCTATGCTTCAGTCCTATTTCAGGGTGCACGAGGAAGTCATGCCCTGCACCATATTCGTACCATCAGAGTCCGCCGCCGGCCGCCACTCCTTCAACACCGCCTCCCTTGGGTCAACCGCCTGCGCTTAACCGCAAGGGCACCACGGTACTTCAGCAGAAACTGGCCAAGATCGATACCCCGGGGGATGTGACACACGAAGTGGGACCTCTTGAAACCATCTGGCGCCTGTCCAAGATGTATGGAGTGCCCATGGACGACATCTACGCAGCCAACGGTTTGCGTCCGGGTGACACCATAAAGAACGGCCAGAAGCTCATCATCCCGAATGCCCGGGCCATCAAACACGTCGTGACTCTCTACCCCGGCAACAACTGGAAGTACATCATCATCCACCATACCGGGACGGAGATCGGCAACGCCAATATCATTCACAGGTCGCATGGAGACCGGGGTTTCTGGCAGGGTCTCGGTTATCATTTCCTCATAGACAACGGTACGCTGGGAAAGGGAGACGGCCAGATCGAGATGTCTCCCCGCTGGATCAAGCAGCAGAGTGGAGCACACTGCAAGGCGGGCGGCATGAACGAAACCGGAATAGGTGTCGCCCTGGTGGGGAACTTCAACCAGGAGCCCCCCACAGCCAGGCAGATCGAATCCCTCAATTATCTTCTGAGAATGCTGTCCAATTACTATCACATTTCATCTTCGAATATCATGGGACACCGCGATGTGCCGGGAGCCAACACCGACTGCCCCGGCCGGCGCTTCCCCTGGCCTGTCATCCGGCAGGCTCTTTCCAAATATTAGGTCCCTTTTTTAGCGCTCTCCCAGCCGTTCAGCGGCACCACCTCCTTGTGCGGATTTCGCCCGGACATATGTTGGATATTGCTCTTCGCGCCGAATTCGTATATATGTCAATAATATGTTTGTTTTACTTTGTGCGTGCTGTCTGGATGTATCGAAAGTGCAAGGAGGATCGCATGAATGAGCTCCTGGCACCCGGGGGCAGCCTCGATATGGTCGAAGAGGTCTTTGCCCGGGGTGCCGACGCCGTTTATGTCGGGTCGAAGGGATTCAGCCGCAGGAAATGCGCATGGGAACTGGAGGACTCACAGATACGCGAAGCCATCCAGATGGGCAGCTCGCGGGGAGGCAGGGTACGCATTGCCATAAACGCTGAAATTCCCGCAGAAAAATCCGTTATTCTTCTTGCCAAGATTGAAAAGTACGCTCTCTGGGGCGCCGAAGGCGTGATTGTCAAGACACCCCGCGTTATGCAACTGGTGAGGAGCCGTTTTCCTCAACTGGTCATTCACGCCAGCGTAGGATGCAATATTCAAACCCCGCGCCAGATGCTCGAATACAGGAATTACGGAGCCTCGCAGATCGTCGCCGCCACCGAGATCGACAGCATCGAGAAGCTCAGGACGTTCAAGGAATCCGCAGATCGTCTCGGACTCGCAGCGGAAGTACTCGTACACGGCAACAGGTGTGTGGGTGGTGTGGGCAACTGTTCCTTCCACGAACTGATCAGCGATTCCTATATCCGGCATGTCCACAGGGACGAGGACGGCAACGAAATCGTTGAATATGAGGGCTGGCCCGACAGGAGCGGCAGTTGCTTCAGGCTCTGCCTGCTAACCGATGAACAGAGGCACAAGATCCTGAAACAGCGCCGGCACAGCGATGCGGAAATCGAGGCGATCAACGACCGCATTCGCCGTCACCCCAATGTGGCTTTTGTCATCAATCGGAAGGAATTCTGGGATTATTTGGATCTCGGCCTGGCGACCATCAAGGTGCAGGGACGCGAATATGCGGTGAGCCTTATCGGGCGCATGATCTTTATCTACAGGTCCCTTATCGACGCCCACCGGTCCGGACGTGCCTGGGACGATCCAGCCCTTGTCCCGCTCATGGATGAACTCGACGATATAGGCGCCGACCGCGATCGGGCTCGAATGGAAAAAACCCGGGAACTCCACCGAAACATCAGGGGCCTTTATACATGACTGCCTGAGCCTGCGCAGAGCTGACCAAGCAGAATCCCGGCGAGCTTCCTGCTCGAACCCGCGTGTCGAGCCATCAGGGCTCGCGAAACACCCCGGATCCTTTCTCTTTCCCCGGGGCTCCCCAGCCATTCATCCAGGACGTCTTTCAATTCCTTCGGCGTGGCCGCCCTTCTGCCGCACCCGCTTTCCACCAGTTCTCTTTCGATATCCGGAAAATTGAAAAGATGCGGTCCCCAGACCACCGGCTTCTCGTGAGCCACTGCTTCAAGGGGATTGTGGCCGCCCAGCGCCACCAGGCTGCCTCCTATGAAGGCTATATCTGCAACAGCATAGAAGTCTTTCAGTTCCCCCATGGTATCCAGGATGTAAACCGCGTGTCCCAACGCGGACTCACCCGCAGACCGCGCTGCCACGGACAGGCCCGTTTCTCTGCACAGGGCGGCAATGCGGTCCGCTCGCCGCACCTGCCTTGGAGCCAGCACAAGCAGCAGGTCCCGGTGGCGGCTCCGAAGGTCCCGGTGTACCTGGACCAGGACCCGCTCCTCACCGTCGTGAGTGCTGCCGGCAATCCAGGCGGGGCGCCCGGCCTCGATCCCCGAACTCTTTCGCAGCGCCGCCAGCACGTCCTCATCGAGAACCGCGGCCGAGGAATCGAACTTCAGGTTGCCCGCAGTGTGCACTCGATCCTTCTGTGCAATAAGATGTACAAAACGCTCCCTGTCCTGGTCCGACTGGACAAAGACCAGGTCGAAAAGCTCGTAGACCGGCTTCAGGAAAGCACGGAAGCGATGAATCCTTTTGAACGATTTCGGTGAAATCCTGCCATTGACCAGAGCAATGACCGTATCTCGGCGCTTCAATTCGAAGAGCAGGTTGGGCCATATGTCGGTCTCGACAAGCACGAAAAGGCGGGCGACGATGCGGCTGGCCAGAATCGAAACCACCCCGGGGAAGTCATGAGGGGCATAGAAGAACATGTCGACGCAATCGGCCAGGTGCCGCCTCGCCATGGCCTGCCCGGCCGGGGTTGCCGTCGAGAAGACGATCTCGATTCCGTCGCATTCCTTTTTCATCTCCCTGACCAGGGGAACAACGGACAGGGTCTCCCCGGCCGAGAGGGCATGAAACCAAATGCGCTTGGTGGAAAAGGGCAGACTTGGAGGCAGATCGAGCCCCATGCGGGATCGAAAGCAGGCGGTATACCTGCCATCCTTGAGATTCGCCAGAAGGTAACGAAGCAGGAGAAAAGGCCGGCAGAAGGCAAGGCAGAGATTATAGATTCGGAGGATTCGAGGCAGTGCCTCACCCGCCCGATCTCCATCCGCCACAAACGCTCGACTATCTTTCATCGCCAGCCACTTTGTCGCCCCGTTTCCGGCAGACTCATCCTTCCCCAACTCACCGCACTCCTTCCCGCAGGCCACCCGGTATCCGTCGCCTTGCCTGTTCGACCTGCCCGATCCCCATGGTCTCCAGCACAAGCCCGGCAACCCGGTCGGCAACCCCCGGTTTTCCGAGGCGGCTTTGCACCGACAGAAGCGCCTCCCGCTGTGAATCGAGCAATTCGGGTTGCCGCAAATATGCCAAAGCGTGTGCCGCCATGGAGACAGGATTGGCTTCCTGCTGCAGAAGTTCCGGCACGATGGAGCCGCCCGCGATCAGGTTCGGAAGGCCGATGTATTCCACTCTGATCAAGTGACGGCCCAAGTGATAGCTGAGATTGGAAACCCGGTTGAAAATGATCATCGGGGTTCCAAGAATGGCAGCTTCCAGGGTCACGGTTCCTGAGGCCGTGATGATCAGGTCGCAGGCCCGAATGACTCCATAGGTGTCTCCGGCCACCACCTGCACGGGAAGACCCGACTCCTCGAATTCTTTTCGCAGGTGTCGAGGGTCGAGAGTCGATGCCACGGGAACGGCGAAGGAGATACCTGGAACACGGTCTGCAAGGATGCTGGCGGTTTCCTTGAGAAGCGGCAGGAGCAGACGGATCTCGCTCCGCCTGCTTCCGGGAAGAAGGCCCACGAGAAACGTTGTCGAGGCATGCCGGTATCGCGCGGAAGCCTCCTCCCGGGAGGGCGCCGATCCCATGACGTCGAGCAAAGGGTGTCCGACATATTCGACCTGCACACCGTGTCGCCCGTAGAAGTCTTTTTCGAACGGCAGTATGACGGCCATCCTGTCGACCAGACGTTTCACGGAACGGATTCGCCCGGTTCTCCAGGCCCAGAGCTGAGGGCTGATATAATAGAAGACTTTCAGACCGAGTCCTCGAGCAAGTCGGGCCAGGAGGAAATTGAAATCGGGAAAGTCGATCAAAACGACGACATCGGGGCGGTTTTGTAGGATGTGCGAACTCAACACCCGCCAGGCTCGAAGGATTTCTCCCGCGTGGCGTCCAACTTCCACGAGGCCGACTACGGCCAGATCCCGGTTGTTCACCAGAACCTCGGCTCCGGCCTCTTCGAGCAGAGCGCCTCCAAGGCAGCTGATCCGAGCCGCGGGATGCAGATGATGGATCGCCCGCACCAGATTCGATCCGTGCAGATCCCCCGATGCCTCTCCCGCGCTTAGAAAGATCCTGGGACGACTGCTGGCGATAGGTCGCATTTCCCCCGCATCTGTGCTTCAATCTGCCGAGAAATACCGAGTGCCACGGCAAGCGCTCTGCGCCCCTGCCTCCCATCCACCACGGGCTCCTTCCCCTCCCTGATCGCCTGGAGGAAAGAACTGATCTCTTCTTCGAGGGCATCTCGTTCCTCGATCTCGAGTTCTTCCATGGAAATCTCCGGGAAACCGGCCTCGTCCGCTTCCTTTTCCCTGTAAACAGCGTATGCCCTCTTTTTTGCATAATCAGCGGCAACGTAGCAGTCACCCTGAAAAATGCGCAGCTTGCGCAGGTTTTTCGTCGAAATGCGGCTGGCGGTCAGATTCGCTATGGCTCCATTGGCAAACTCCAGGCGCACATTCGCGATATCAGGCAGATGAGTGAGAACCGGAATACCGGAGGCCCGGACATTCTCCAGGGGAGACTCGATAATATGGAGGGCGATGTCGATGTCATGAATCATGAGATCAAGGATCACGTCGACTTCGAGTCCTCGTTCGTTGAAAATGGAGAGCCGGTGGGCTTCCAGGAACATGGGGCTGTTGAGCCTGGGTTGAATGGCCGAAAACGCGGAATTGAAACGTTCGAGGTGGCCGATCTGGAGGATACACTTCTTCTTTTCGGCAATGTCGATCAACCGATCGGCTTCTTCCACGGTCCGGGTCATCGGTTTTTCGAGCAGCACATGCACCCCGGCGGAAAGAAAGTCCCGTGCAATTTCATAATGACTCGGCGTGGGAGTAACGATACTCACCGCATCCACCCGGCCGAGCAATTCCCTGTGATCCGTCACGGCTTCGGTATCGACCTCCGCAGCCACCCTGCGCGCCTGTTCCGGATCGATATCCACCACTGCAACCAGGTCGGCTTCAGGCAGCCGGGCATACTTCATTGCATGGAAGCGCCCCAGGTATCCGACTCCCACCACACCGATGCGCATGGCGTCGTGCCTCGGCCTGCGGACAAAAGCCGTGGAAACGCCGGGAACGGCGGTCCGCTGCTGCGCGGGAACAAGGAGCGAACCGGCTGCAGCCGGGCCTTCGACCCCGCGAGCGCCTGCATCCTGCTGCCCGTCTTTTTTCACCACGATGGAAATCCCCGCCGAATCGGCGGCATCGATCATCCTCTCCCGGTCGAACATGAGCGTTCTGTCGGCTTCAACAACCAGCACCTTTGCGCGCACTCTCTTCATGGTCTCGATGGTGTCAAAACCCACCGCAGGAACGTCAAACCTCAGGTCCTGGATAGGCTTGCTCACCTTGACCACTACAGCTCCTTCGCGACAGAGCCGACCTCCACGGAGTATGGTCGAGTCGGTGCCGTCGATTCCCTCGACGGCCAGCACGGCCTGGTCCTTGACCACCAGGCACTGGCCGATATCCAGGTTTCCGATGGCCTTGGCCATGGCCCAGCCGAAGGTGATATCCGCCTGCTCGCGTCGATTGGGCTTGCGCCGAGTCAGAATGCCCTCGGGGGAGAGCAGGGACGGCAGGAAAAGCGTCGACGGCTCGATGCGGATTCCTTCGGATTCCAGTTCATCGGCAAGCGCCCGCAGGAGCGAATCATCCTTTTTGTTTCTCAGGGTGCTGAAGAACTTCACGGCGCGCCAGTCGGGCCGGATTCGAGTGTAGAGCCTCGTCTTGTTGATGGCCCCCGCCATGGCCACGCGAGACACGCCTGCGTTGTGAAAGGTCTTGATCAAGCGGTTGAGCTGTCCGAGCTTCAGCATGTGGAAATCATCCACATACTTGGGCAGAGCGGGATCGGTTTCTCCCTCGAACCCCACCGCAACGACCTGAACACCCGCCTGGCGGGCGGCGTGAGCGAAAAGGAGCGGGAACTGTCCACTCCCCGCAATCAACCCCACTCGGGACCCGGGGACAGGCTTCGGATTATGTTCCTGATCAGACATGAACGACTACCTTGTAATGCCTCGCTTGGACACCCCTGACATGAACTCGAGCAGATGCTCCACTTCCGGGCACATTTGTACCTCGCGGCGAACCCTTTCAGTGGCATCCTTGAGGATGAGGCCGGAGCGAAAGAGGATCCTGTAGCTTTTCTTGAGTGCCTGGATGGCCTCGGCAGGAAAACCGTTTCTTTTCAACCCGATGATGTTCGGGCCGTAGAGCTTGGCCGCAGCGGCTCCAACAGCCAGCATGTAAGGAGGAATGTCCATCCGCACGGCCGCCTTTCCTCCCACAAAGCTGTACATCCCCACTCTCACGAACTGGTGAACGGCCACAAGCCCTCCGATCGTGGCATAGTCTCCCACATGGACATGTCCGCCAAGCGTTGCCACGTTGGCCATGATGACCCGGTTCCCTATCCGGCAGTCGTGAGCGATGTGGACATAGGCCATGATGTATGTCTGGCTGCCCAGTATCGTGACCCCGTCTCCCCGGTGGGAACCTCTGTGTATCGTGACGTTCTCCCTGATCACATTGTCGTCGCCGATAATCAGCCGCGTTTCTTCATTCTGGTACGAGATATCCTGTGGAGAAAGACCGATGGACGAAAAGGGAAATATCCGGTTACGTTCACCGATGGTCGTCCGTCCGTCAATAACGGCATGAGGACCGATCTCGCATCCGGCTCCAATGGTTACCTTGGGACCTATCACGCTGAAGGCGTGGATTCTTACATCCTGTGCCAGTTCCGCTTTGGGAGAAACAATGGCTGTAGGGTGAATTTCCATGGGAGTATCTGTCTCCTTCACTGCCCGGACGAGTATTTGATTCTGAAAAGATGGGCAACCGCCTTCTGCATGGCCGGAACCAGCTCTCAGCCTTCTTTTTCGTTCTTGATATCGAGGGTCGCCATGAGTTCGGCTTCCGCCACCAGCTGCCCATCGACGAAAGCCTCCCCCTTCATTTTGAACAGAGGACCGCGCTGTTTGAGGATCCTCAGTTTCATGACAAGCTGATCTCCAGGGCGGACCGGTTTACGGAAACGGACTTTGTCCATGCCCATGAAGTAGATGGGATGATCCTTTAAGTGAGGAATGAGGGTGAAAGCAAGCACACCTCCCGTCTGAGCCAGAGCCTCGATAATGAGCACTCCAGGCATGATGGGCTCACCGGGGAAATGCCCCTGGAAAAACGGTTCGTTGATCGATACGTTCTTGAGGCCCACGATCTCATCGGATGTCCTCTCGAGTATCCGGTCCAGGAGCAAAAAAGGATAACGATGCGGCAGATACCTGAGAATCTCGGAGATGTCCATGGTCATTCCTTGTTCCATTTTCGCTCCAGTTGCTGCACTTTTTCCTTCAGCCGCCGCAGTTCCTCCTTGAAACGGCCCAGACGCTGAATATTGCCGTACATTCTGAACCATTCCCTGTGAGGAACCGCCGGCAATCCCACGATGTCCTGGTCGGCCTCCACCGAATGCGCCACTCCGGACTTCGCCGCAATCCGCACTCTGTCGCCGATTTCCACGTGGCCGGCTATTCCGACCTGCCCTGCCAGCACCACGTGTTTGCCCAGCCGCGTGCTGCCGGATATTCCCACCTGCGCAACCAGGATGGAATGCTCACCCACCGTTACATTGTGAGCGATCTGAACGAGGTTGTCGATCTTGGTGCCGCACTTGATCCAGGTCCGGCCGAAGGTCGCCCGGTCGATCGTGCAGTTTGCACCGATTTCCACGTCGTCGTCAATCTGAACAATGCCGGCCTGAGGGATCTTGACGTGCCTGCCGTCTTCGTCCTGGGCAAAACCGAATCCGTCACTGCCGATCACCGTGCCGCTGTGAATGATCACCCGGTTCCCGATGCGACATCCGTCGAGTATAACGACACCCGGATGAACCACGCAGTCTTCACCCACGACCACGTCACGTCCCAGGTGCACGGACCCGTGGATGCACGTCCCCCGCCCGATGGTCGTTCCGCTTCCGATGAGTGCAAGCGGCCCTATGCTCACATCCTCCCCAATATCGGCATCTGCCTCAACGCAGGCCTTTGAATGGATTCCGGCTTGAAGAGCGGGCGGTTGAACAAAAAGCTGAGCGGCGCGGGCCAGGCAAAGGTAGGGCTTGTCCGAAATGAGAAGAGGAAGCCCGATGTGTTCAAACGACGGAGAAACAATGAGGGCGGCGGCCCTGCATCCGGCAAGAGCTGCTTCGTAACGGGCATCGATCAGGAAGCTTAGCTGGTCCGGCCTGGCATCCTCGAGTGCACCGAGACCGTGGATCCGAATATCGGGATCACCCTTGAGTTTCGCTCCAACAAGTCCTGCTATTTCTCCCAGGGAGAAGGATTTCGGAGGTTTTGCTGCTCGAGAGCCTGGCATGGCGGGGTATCCATTCATCGGTTCTTCAGCACAGCAACGGCCGGCTTCGGAAAGCCCGAAGCTTCCTCCTGCCGGCCGCGCTGCATCATCCACCGGGTATTGCTTCCGCAGCCTCACGCCGCTATCTCTTGGGAGACGCCCTATCCAGTTCGTCCGTGATCTTCTTGGTCAGATCGTCCTTGTCCATACCCCATACGATCCCGGCCTTCTCACGCTCGAATATGTAATCGTACTTGTCGTCCTTCCCAATCTTGCGGACAATCTCCAGGATCTTTTCCACAAGCGGACCGCTCAGTTCCCCGGAGAGCTTGTTCAGCCTGGAATTAGATTCGGCAAGGAGCCTTTCCCCTTCCACCTGCATTTCCTGAAGCTCCTTCATCTTCCTGGCACGAGCCTTCTCATCGAGGATATCTTTCTTCTTCTCGAATTCCTCCCTGGCAGCCTTGAAGGCCTTCGCCTTCTCGTCCACTTCCATCTTTATCTGCTCACTCTGCCTCTTGAATTCCTCGTTTGACCGCTTCCCCCACTGGGACTGCTGCAGGACGGTTTGTATATCAAAGTAGCCGATCTTTGCCGCCGTAGCCGTCGACGTTGAAGCCGCAATCATGAAAACCATTGCCAACAAAACAAAACCCGCCATCCTAATCTTCATCTATCCCGTCTCCTCAAAAGAACGCACCTGCCGAAAACTGCCATTGGTAACTGTCTTCACCCGGTTCGGGATCCAGGTTATACCCAACTTCCAGGCGCAGAGGCCCAAAGGGCGAATTCCACCGGATACCGGCACCCGCATCGGTTCTGAACTTCGAGATGTCAAACGATTCATCATCCAGGTATGCATTACCGGCGTCGAAAAAGAGGACTCCCCGAACCCCCATCTTTTCGTAAATCGGAAACAACAACTCCGCGCTCAACACGCCATACTTGGTGCCTCCTATTACTTCCCCCTTGTCATCCTTGGGACCTACATCTCCCCATTTGAAACCGCGCAACGAGTTGATGCCGCCGAGGAAGAATCGTTCGTAGATGGGAACAGGGTTCTTGTCGTCCAGTTCAGCCAGGTACCCGAATTCCCCCTTGACGAATCCGACAAATTTCCAGAACAGCGGAAAATAGATTCCCGTGAGAACCTCCGTTTTCACAAAATCGGAGCTGCTGCCCAGCGCCTCACTGGAAAACTCGACCGACGCCGCATTGATCATACCTCTTGTGGCCAGAAAATGATGGTCCGTCGTATCCCTTTCGACCCCGAAGGTGACACTGCTTTTCGTATAGCGTCCCTCCTGGCTCTTCAGGTAATCGGAAGCGTTCGGATCCACGTCCGTAACCTCCGCTTCCTCGTATGTGTAAAACACGCTCCCACGGCTGTAATTGCCGAACGGATAAGAGGTCCTCAACCGAACGCCCGTCGCATCTTTTGTAAAATCATTGTAATCGCGCAGCCAGTTGTAGACGTCGAACCCGCCTGCGAGCGGCTTGCCGAAGAGCCACGGCTCCGTGAAACTGAAGATATATCGCTGCGCTTCCTGGCCGAAGTACGCCTTCAACCCTATATACTGCCCCTTGCCGAAAAGGTTTCTCTGCATGATCTGACCGCTTGCGAATAACCCGTCATCGGAGGAAAAACCACCACCCACACTGATCGATCCGGTGAGTTTCTCCCGCACCTTCACATGCAGATTCATCACATGCGGCTGCTCCGCTTCAACCGGTTCGATCTGAACATCCTCGAAGTAATCGAGTTTTTTCAGTCGGGTGAGACTCCGTTCGAGCTTGCTCGAGCTGAAGTAATCCCCTTCGAACAGCTGAATCTCCCGCCGGATGACATTGTCCCGCGTCTTCGTGTTCCCCGTGATAAACACTCTCCCGATGCGGACCTTGTCGTTCTTCTTGACCTCGAACGTCACATCGCTGCTCTTGGTCTCGGGTTCCCTCTTGACCAGAGGCGTCACTTCCACTCGCGCGTACCCCTCATCCATGTAGGCCTTGGAAAGGGTGTCCATGTCCGACCGCACTTTTTCACGGCTGAAATACCCCTTGGGCTTCAACTCGAGCTTCTTTTCGATCTTGGGCAACTCGTCGATCATGTCTCCACGAACACGAACATCGCTCACCTTGTACCGCTCACCCTCATCCACGGGGATGTCTATACGAAAGCCGTCATCCTTGAGAGTGATTTCCGGCTTGCCCACCCTGGCATCCATGAAACCCTGGTCATGATAGAAGACCGTGAGGCGATCCGTATCCGTTTCCAGGATCTCCCTCTGCAGAATTCCCCGCTCCGTAAAAAGCGAGAGGAAGCCCTTCTCCTTGGTCTGCATCACCCCCCGGAGCTTGCGGGCCGACATGCTTTTGTTGCCCGTGAAAGTGATCTTCTTGATGTAAACCTTCTTTCCTTCCTTTATGGCGAAGGTTACCGTAGCCTTCCGCGGGTCTTTGGGAAACTCGATCGAGGACTTTACGTCCGCGTTGTGGTACCCTTTCTGCTGGTAGAGCTTAAGGATCTTTTGAACATCGTCGTTCACCACGCTCGGCTGCAGCACCGTGTACTGCCTGGTGGATATGGCCGCGAGAATGTCCTTCTCCTTGACCTTCTTCTGACCCGTCACCCGTATTTCCTGGACGGTAGGATTTTCCTGGACAACAAACGTCAATATCTTCCCGGCCGCCGTATCCGTCACCTGGGCGTCCACCTTCTCGAAATAACCCATGGCATAGATGGCCCTGATGTCTTCCCGGATCTGTTCCGGTCGCAGGATCTCGCCCTTCTTGCTCTTGACCACCGCCTTGACCGCTTCCGCCTCGATCCTTTCCCCTCCGACCACCTTTACATCCGCGATGACCGCTTTTTCGAGCAGGTGCACGGAAACCTGCTGCACAATTTTGCTGGAAGCCGCGGCAAGATTTTCCATGCCCCGGTCTTCGGCAAAAAGAGACTCCGTCCGTTTCTGCCCGGCGACGTGAACCAGTCTGGCGTCAAGACTTATGGTGTTACCGACCTGGTTGAAGCTGCCCATCAGCACATAATCGGCCCTCAGTCCACGACCGATCGCCCGGGCCTGTTCCTCCGTCTGAATCACCTCCCCTGCCCTTACAGCCCTCTGGACCTCCTGCGGATCCACCACCTGAATCCCGTCGGCGGTCGAAAGTTTAACGAGCACCTCTTCCACTGTCTTCCTGATATTCGCCTGATCTCCGGGACCTCGAACGACAAAAGGCATCACGGCAAGTTTCGAAGCCTGTTCCTCAGCCTGAACAACGGGAACAAAAGCCATGAAAACCAGAATGATCCATAATGCACTCATGCATCTATTCGTGTTCACCATTTTTGATCCTTTGCCCCTCAGAATCCGCCGGCTTCACAGTCCAACAGCCTTTTTCCCCGGGATCTCCCGCCGTCCGATCCCTCCACCGGACAACACAGCCGCTCCCCCCCGTCTCTTCCGACCTCATCCCCCCGAAACACGCATAACGCCGCCGCAGGGCATGAAGTTCGCCTCCACCCGATGACGGACTCCCGCTTGTACCTGCGCGTCGCTTTCCTCACCAGCCCGTGCCCGATCGAGAATGCGTGAATATACCACCTTATTATCCCCAGCCCAACAGATTTCTCACCCGGGGCCGCCGCCCGTTTGCTCCTCCACGGAAGCCGGTTCAGCCGCCCGGGTGCGATCCGGGTCGCCGGATCCTTCCAGCCTGAGTCGGCCGTCGACCAGCCGCAGAGTGCGATGCATCATCGAGGCAAGTTCCGTGTTGTGAGTCACGATCACCATGGTCAGACCCATGTCTTCGTTGAGGGTAACGAGCAGTTCATGAAGCCTGCGTCCTGTTCGTGAATCGAGGTTTCCGCTGGGTTCGTCGGCAAGAAAGAGTTTCGGCTGAAGAACAAGCGCCCGGGCGACAGCCACCCGCTGTTGTTCACCACCCGAAAGCTCCCCGATACGGTGTTTCAGACGATGCGACAATCCCAGTTTCTCGAGGAGTTCCTCCGCCCTGGCCCTGATCTCTCCACCCGGCATCCGAGCTATCAAACCGGGCATCATCACGTTCTCCAAGGCATTGAATTCGGGCATCAGGTAATGAAACTGGAATACAAATCCGAGATGCCTGTTCCTGAAGTGGGCAAGATCATCCGCGTTCCACAGGAAGACGTCCTGGCCGCCGTAAAGAACCTTGCCCCCCGTGGGCCGGTCGAGGGTGCCCAGGATGTTCAGAAGAGTGGATTTCCCGGCCCCTGAAGCCCCCACGATAGCCACCCGCTCACCGCGGCGGATGACGATCTCCATGTCCCTGAACAATTCGACGGACCGGACTCCGCTGCCGAAAACCTTGGTCAGCCCCAGTGCATGGACCTCAATGACCGTGCTCTCATTACTCATAGCGAAGAGCTTCCGAAGGATCGAGTTTCGCCGCCTGGCGGGATGGATAAAGCGTCGCCACAAGGCTGATCAAGATGGCCGAGACGGCTATGGCCAGTACGTCCATCGTTTCCATTTTCACGGGAAGAGTCGAAATATGATAAATGTCACGCGGCAATTCGATGAATTTATATCTCTTGAGGAGCGCGCACAGGCTGAAGCCCCCCAGGAGTCCAAGACCGGTGCCCGTTACGCCGATCATCAATCCTTCCATCACGAATATCTTCCGGATGCTCGCCGTCGTCGCGCCCATGGCCTTGAGGATCGCTATATCCCGGTTTTTTTCCATGACGAGCATGATGAGTGAGCTCACGATATTGAAGGCGGCAACAAGAACGATGAGGGTGAGAATGACGAACATGACCACCTTTTCGAGCTTCAAGGCCGAAAAGAGACTCCTGTTCATCTGCATCCAGTCTCGGACCCAGAAGCCTCCCCCGAGCTTGTTCCGAATGGCCTCCGCCACTTCCGGAGCCCTGTATATGTCCTTCAGCCGCACCTCGATGCCCGTCACGGTGTCTCCCACGGCCAGAAACTGCTGAGCCACGGCCAGGTCGACGTACGCAAGCGTGTTGTCGTATTCATACATCCCCGACTGCAGTATCCCGACCACCTGGAAAAGCTTGCTCTTCGGAATCTGCCCCATGGGAGTAAGCCGCCCCGTTGGGGAAACGACGGTTATCCATTCCCCCTGCCGGATGCCCAGGTTGTTGGCCAGCTCCATGCCAAGGATCACGCCGGGTTGGGTCGTTTTGCCTTCTTCTTCAGGCGGGGAGATCAGGTCCGCCAGGTTCCCACGGATCATGTTCTCCTGGATGCGGATGACCCTCGATGCGGACAGGGGTTCAATCCCCCGCATGATGGCACCCGAGACGCCCCTGCTGGAACTGATCATTACCTGGGTATAGATGAACGGAGTTGCCGCGACCACTCCAGGGACTTCCTCCAGCTGCGGGATGAGTTCCCTGTAGTCGGACGTGGTTCCGCCGAAGCTTCCGGCCACGATGTGCGATGTCACTCCCAAGATGCGGTTGCGCAGATCCTCCTGGAAACCGTTCATGACCGCCAGCACCACGATGAGAGCCGTAACCCCCACGGCCACACCCGCCACCGAAATGATGGTGATGAGTGAGATGAACGTCTGGCGCCGCTTGGCCAGCAGGTAGCGCAGACTGACGAAGAGTTCGAAGTTCATGGGAATCTAGGTCTTCTTTTCCGGCCTGAGGTGTGGAAAAAGGATGACGTCACGGATGGAGGGTGAATCCGTGAACAGCATGACAACCCTGTCTATACCGATACCCTCTCCCGCCGCCGGAGGCATTCCGTATTCCAGAGCCCTGAGGTAATCCTCATCCATGTAATGCGCTTCCTCGTCACCCGCCTGCCGCGCTTCGAGCTGCAGCCGGAAGCGGTCCCTCTGGTCGCGGGGGTCGTTGAGTTCCGAAAAGGCGTTGGCCATCTCTCTGCCCGCAATGAAAAGCTCAAACCGGTCCGTAAAGGACGGATCCGCATCGGACCGCCTGGACAGGGGCGACACTTCAATGGGGTAGTGCGTGATGAACGTCGGCTGCATGAGCCTGGGTTCCACGGCAAGATCGAAAATCTTGGTGAGCAGTTTTCCATAGCCTTCGTATCGCTGCACCTCGACCCCCAGAGATCGGGCCACCTGCATGGCCTTCTCCCGGTCTTCAAAGGCCGACCTGGGGATCCCCCCCACCTCCTCGATGGAATCCAGCAGACGATAACGCCTCCATGGCGGCGTGAGGTCAATCACGTCGCCCTGGTACTCCACCTGGAAACTCCCCCCGTTCACCTCCCGCACCAGCGCGCTGAACAGCTCCTCCGTAAGATCCATAAGGTCTTCATACGTGGCATGAGCCTGGTAGAATTCGAGCATGGTGAATTCGGGATTGTGCTGGGTCGATATGCCCTCGTTGCGAAAGTTGCGGTTGAGTTCGAAGACACGGTCGAAGCCGCCTACGAGCAGCCGCTTGAGGTAGAGTTCCGGAGCGATGCGAAGGTAGAGGTCCATGTCGAGGGCGCTGTGGTGAGTCTTGAACGGCCTGGCCGTCGCCCCTCCCGGAACCGCCTGCATCATCGGGGTTTCCACCTCCAGGAAGTTCCGCTCGGACAAAAATCTTCGGATCACGTGGACGATCTTCGTCCGCTTCCTGAACGTCTCCCGCACCTCCTCGTTCACTATCAGGTCTACGTAACGCTGGCGATAACGGATTTCCACGTCCTTGAGTCCGTGATATTTTTCGGGCAGGGGCCGCAGATTCTTGGTGAGCAGGTTCAAGTCGTCCACCAGGACGGTCAGTTCGTCCGTGCGCGTTCTGAACAGGTGCCCGGTGGCCCGGATGATATCCCCTATATCGAACCTCTTCACCAGCGAATATCGCTCCGGGCCCAGGCGGTTCTGCTGCACGTAGATCTGGATCCTGCCGTCCGCATCCTGTATGTGCATGAACGTGGATTTGCCGAACGAACGCAGGGCGCACACACGCCCCGCGATCGTGAACGCTTCGTCGAGTGCTTCCAGTTCCGCTCCGTTCTTGTCTGCGAAGGAATCGAGGATGTCCTTTATGCGGTGGGGAACCGGGAACCCGTTCGGGTAGAGGAGCACGCCCTCCCCTTCCAGTTCTTCAGCCTTCTGTAACCGCTCCCGCATAACGATGTTCAGATCTTCCATGTCTCGATCAACCCCCTGTCCCTTCGTAGGAATGTAGAATCAGCGCCTTTTTGAGTCGACGAAAGTTAGTTGATTTGCAAATCAAGGTCAAGGGCATTTCCCCTTAATCCTTCTTCTGCTTCTTCTTGGCCATGCTGGTGAGAGTAAAGCCGATGATCAGGCCGCTGATGAGCAGAAGCGTCCAGTCTCCGTCCCTGTAGAGCAGCCGCAGAGAATAAACAAAAAGCAGTCCGCCCGCAACGAGACACGCCCACAGTGTCTTGATATCCATATCGAATGCGTTCCTCCCTCCGGGGTGATCATTCCTCTGAACTTCCACATCCGTTTCCTGTTCGGCAATACAACCGTTTACTTTTATAAACTAATTCCTCAAAACGCAAAGCAAAAACGGCGCCCTCCGCTCCCGGACAGCCCCCTCGCCAAGGCACCTCTTTTCAGCCAGGCCACCCCCTTCCTCCCGCGCAATCTCTTCGAAAATTTCGGGCGCAGAGTCGAAGACCCCGGGCATGAGTGAAAGCTCTCCGCACGGGAACCGATAGATCCTCGAAATCCCCGCCCGATGTGACAGAGCGGATCGCCTGGAGAAAACCAAGGGCTTCACGTCCGGGATGGACGCCTGCAGGAAGTTTCACAGTTGCATAACAGGCGAGAAACGAGAAGCTTCCAAGCAAAGACCATCGACGCGCGCCGACTCTGTAAAGGAAAGGCGGCCGAGCAGGAAAAATGGTCTTTCCGCCAACCGCGTACCCGCGCGTACCCGGACAGCTGTTACCAGATGTCCGAGACCTTCAAGACCAGGTCCGCGTACCCGCGCGTACCCGGACAGCTGTCGCACAACGGTGGAATACACCCAAAACAACGTCATTCACGCAACGACGTCATTCCTGCAACAAGGTCATTCGCCCTCACACCGTCATTCCCGCAAGAAAGGCGGCAATCCGGGAAGGGTAATCGTGCATGGCGATACAGCTTCTGGAAATGGGAAAAAGCCAGGAGGATAAGCAGGAACATTAGATGGATAGAACATGGCAATCCCGGGTGTAGAGATCTTTATGGCGCAATCTGTGCTCAGACTGGATTCCCGCCTTTTGCAGGAATGAAGATGTATATATTCACGGGAATGACGTTGTCAGGTTCACGGGAATGACGTTGTAATGCACAATGACACTGTGATACCCATTGACGTTCTCATGCCATCGATCCTTTGCGTGAAAAGCACGGGATGCAGTCATTTATGAGAAAATGCCGGAACTGTATGGCGTGTTATTTAAGAGATCAGCTGGCTAGAAGTTTTGTGTGCGTTTTCAGAGTCGGTTGTCAGCCCACGGCTCATGGAAGTTTGCCGGATGACCCGAAAGACTTTCCGCCGAGGATCTTCAGACCTTTCGATCAAGCCTTACTCGAAGCGGACGGTTTGGGTGCTTTTCGGTTCGGACAACCCCTTTCCTCGCTACATCCTCTTGCGAATTTTGGGAGGAAGTGTTAAAGAAGCCGTGGAAACGCCGGAAAGACGCCGCAGTTTGCGCCCATTTTTCACAAATGTTCCTCCAGCCAATCAATGCGCCTGTAGCTCAGATGGATAGAGCAACGGACTTCTAATCCGTGGGCCCGGGGTTCGAATCCCTGCAGGCGCGCCAGCATACCCAAGAGAGGGTTACAGAGATTCTCTGTTACCCTTCTTTTGTTTTCGTGGACGCGGTGCATTCGAGCAGTATTCGTACAGGTTGACTCGTACGGTTCCCCCACAATCCGCAAACCCCGCCCGTTCCGCCGGGTGCGGAACAAGGTAAGCCTCCAGCGCCGAATCCCTTCGCTACACAGGCTTTCCGGCGGAATCGGCAGCCCGCAGATAATTGGCGAACAGCCTCCGACTCACCCTCGAATACCGGTCGAAATCCGCCATCAGTTCCATGCCCGGGATGAGAGCCTTGACGACGGGGATGCCAATGTCTTTCCGGGTCAGGTCCACATAGAGAATGCGCCAGCCGTTTGCCGTGATGAGAGCTTCGAGGATTCCGAGGTCCCGGGCGGGATTTTCCAAACTGTATGCAGGAAGATCTTCCAGGCGCAGCGTGGGCAGGCCTTCAGGGCAGGGAGACGAAGGCCGGGACACGGGGTAGGGGTAAGGTGTCTCCGTCAGGGCGGACAGCAGGGCCTTCTTTCCGTCCAGGTGAGCGCCGGTGCCTTTCACCACCTGCCCGGCGGAGTCCACCACGAAGCATTTATAGCAGGGAACGCCCATACCGGACGCAAGATCCTGGAACCAGACCCATATTCCCTTCCTCCTGAAGTCCGAAAGCAGCCCCGCCACATTCGGATCATCGCTGCTCACCCGGAAGCAGAGGGACGGATCATAGAGGGTGGTGGCCTCGCAGTCCCGCTCGATCACCTCGAGAAGAGCGTTCACCTTTGCCTGTTCGATCGTGTTTCCGGAGGCGAGGCCCGTCGAACCAAGCCCGCTGAAAAGGTTTATTTCGTCGAGGTTGGCAAAAAGAAAGACCGTCTGGGCGGGTATGAGCAATGAGTTTGAACCTGAGGCGGTGCGTTCCGTCGCTTCCAGCCAATGGAGCGGCTCGTCGTCGTAAGGGACTTCAAGTCCCAGGCTGTTCGGGTCGAGCGCCGTTCGTCCATCCTGCCGAAGCCGGGAAAAGGCCGCGTGGACGAGCGGGACTTCCCGGGTGCGGCCGACAACCCCTTCGGGGCCGAAGCTTGCAAAGGACGACAGGCGTTCGATCGTCTCCATCAGGCAGGAGGCCCTGGCCGCCTCGGGAGTGAGTCCCTTGCCCCAGCTGGTTTGGATGCCGGATACAGTGTAGTCGTGCCTGCCGTTTCGCACTGCGAGGCTGAGGCGCCATCGGCGGTAGAACGCATGAGGAGTCAGCGAAGATCCATGCTTCATCTCTCCGCCGACGAACGCATCGATGGCCTGCAGTCTCTCGACGGCACGCCGTGCAGTCTCTTCCGCCGAGGGCATGAGTTCAGCCGCAACCGATGACCGGAAAGCCGGCCTGTCAAGGATCTCGCGGACATGGACCGCCACGGCCGGATCCTGGCTGGAGTCTTCCTCGGCGAACAACAGCGGCAGGCCGGTTGAAGCGGGAGAGGGAATCGGTCGGTGTTCGTTTATGACAGAATCGAAGACGCGTATCCATGCGTGGTGGAGCTCCTGGTCATCCAGCAGGCTGGATTTGATGGTGATGAGGGGAGTATGAGCCAGGAGGGTTTTCATTCTCTGCCGATTGAAGTATGCCTTCAAGGATGCAAGCCGCGGAAACGTGAGCGCCGCCTCGCACACCAGCGCGGAAACAACGGAGGCATTGTGTGCATCCTCAGCGATCTGCCGGAGCCGTTCCCGGTCCTCTTCGCCCGCCAGTTCCAGGAGATAGTTGTGCATGAAATCGTCGAACGGGCATTGCCCAAGATAGGCCAGGCCTTCGGCCAGGGAAGGATCCCCGGAGGGAATGCATGCAAAGTAGCCGACTCCTGAAGCCGTATTGGACAGCCGCAATTCATAGTGCATGGGTAGCTTCACGCCCTGCCGCCTTCCGGTGGGTTTCCATTCTTCCTGCCTTCAGTCTCGGATAATGAAGGATCTCGTACCGCCGGTCAAATCCAAAAACTGAGATTCTGCCGGCAAACATCCATGAGCCATGGGATCACGACCCACCATGAAAACAGGTCGAACCAGGATTGGATTCCGGTTGAACGGGCAAACCAAAACCAAAAGGATACCGCTGGACCACGCCCGTAAAACTCCTGATCAGCCGATCTCCAGGAAAACCGGCCATACAGATCCGGCGCTTTTTGCGGGAATGACGTTGTGATTTTCGAGGGAATGACGCTCCAGTCGAAATGACGTTGGAATGCGGGAATGACGTTGGAATGCCATGGATCCTTTGCGTGAAAGACACCGGATGCGCGACAAACACCGGAGTACCGGTTTGGCCGATGAACCGTAACTAACGAGCTTTCCATGTGAAGGGGTCTAGAAGGAAAAAGTAGTGGGTCTTACTGGAACGGCTGCATGTCGTTTTGCATTTCTGCGTTTCATTTTCGCCATTGATTTGATATCTATGGAGCAATACCCGGTCGGCGGTGGCAGCGTGTCTCAGGCGACACA
>JABUEY010000066.1 GCA_013314815.1 Syntrophobacteraceae bacterium | reverse complement strand
GCAGGAGCGTGATCAGTTGTTCAATTTTCTCGAGACTCGTCGGATTGCAGAGGATGTGCTCCCGATGGGTGATATCGAAGAATTTCCACATGTCCATGAGTTCATCTCCTCCATCAATGCTGGAACCGGGCAACGCTCAGGAGTTAAACATCCCGGAAAGGTAGACTTGAATAGCGCTGGACAACGATGGCGACGTCAACAGTATTCGACAACGGATTTTTATTATATCCCAAATTGAGCGATCTTCATGGAAAAGAAATCCCACCCATTGAGTTAACTTTAGGGTTTCATGGGAAAAGCACAGAATCCACAACCGCAACTCATCGGGTGGGAGAGAGCCGATCGATTATGTTGTGGTATTGGATACGGTGTCTTGCCGCCCCTCTGATCCTTGGAAGCTTATCGACCATGCCTTCGGCATACCAGATTTTTTCCACATTCCACATGCCTTGACCCGCCGCTGCAAGGAGCGAATCTGTCCTCCTTCCAAAAATTGTCCCGGATAACGCCGTTGTAGATCCTCAAAAAGCGTCTTCGCCTCGAACCCGGGATTGCCCACAAGCTTTGCCCGAACTTCTTCCCAAACATTCTCAAAGGGATTCGACCTGGTCCGCCATGCATACTCCACCCCCAATTGACTTGGAATCATGCCGTAATCCCGCCGTTTTCTTGCCTTCTTTTCGTTCCCGCCTTGGCCTCAGCAGCAGCCGACGTCCGTTCCTCGTTTATCATCTTCATAAGCATTCTCACATGCCTGTCCGTCATCATCCCGAGATTCTCCTTCCGCAAAACAGTTCATCCGGCAAACGCGTACCCGGACAGTTGTCGCACAAAGGTGGAAAGAATTCGCAACAGCATCGTTCCCGCGACAACGTCACTCACTCAGCATCGTCAGCCTCACAGCAGTATCATTGCCTGCACAACGTACTTGCCTCCACATCGTCAGTCTTGAAGGCGGGAATCCAGGAAAAGTAACCAACCTGGAAGAGACGATGAATAGAGCAGGGCGATCCGGGGTGGAGAGATCTTTATGGCGCGATCTCTGCTAGGACTGGATTCCCGCCTTCGCGGGAACGACGTTGTGAGGTTCGCGGGAACGACGTTGTGAGGTTCGCGGGAACGACGGTGCAATATTCTCGGGAAAGACGGTGCAACATTCGAGGGAATGACCTCCCGATTCCATTGCATTTTTTCGCGAATGGCACCGCATCTGTGAAACGCACCGGAGGTACTCGTTTTCCGGATGAACCAAACAATCGCTCGGTTGCCGCAAAAACAATGCAATACAAGACCGGGAATTAGAATTGTCTCCAGACAGGAATTTCAGTTGTCGCCAGGCAGGAGACGTAATCGTCGTTGATCAGGCAGGCACTTCAGAGGGAGGGGGATGGTACCAAGAACCGCGCAGCGCTTTAGTCCAACCCCCTTTTCAACATACCCTGTTTCACGGGAAATTCGCATTTGAAGCAAACCCAGCCTGGGAGGACTTTTTTTCGAATGTTACTTTGCGCTGCCGGAATATGTTAAATAAAAAAAGTAATAGAGGTTACTTTTTCTATTGACTATGTCAAAGTATTAATAGTAACTAGAGTTACTCAACATAATAGGAGAAATCTCATGGATAATTTGCTGGTTATCGCGATTGCGGCGTCGGGGCTGTTTTCGGCCGGACATTAGGGTCCCATTATACGGGGGGTGCCATGGACATGGCTTATGGGTCGGGCGCAATTACGGTAACGGTGTTGATCGCGGTGATCGTGGATGCCACCTTTGAGAGTCACAATCTCCTGAAAGCAGTTGGTTCAAGCATTATCAGGGCGAAGATATGACACCTCCGGGAGCGACGTGCACGATGCTGACGTACAGGTGTTTGTGAAAGCTGAAGGATCGACGAAAAGGGTCAGTCCGCGGTGTTCTCAAAGGACGGGTTGGACAAGGCGCGGTGGAGAGCCAAGAACGGCCCGATATTTGACTTTGGAAATTCAATGATCGGGGTCTGTGTAGCGAGCGATGAGATCCGGTCGGTATAGTGAAGGAATTGACGCATTCATAAGTTTTTCCGAGAGATGGTTTGCGGTCGGAGTCGGTTTCCAGTTGATTGAGGGTAGGGAGCCGGCATGAGGGAGTCGGCGTCCGGACGCACGAATCCTTTCTCTTTTGCGATCATGCGCAAGAGCATATGCCAATATGTATGTGAGCTGGTCTCGGGGTGCCAAGACGAGTCCACGGCAAAGGCCTCTTCATGGATCCTCAGGAAAGTGAAAGAGCTTAGAGCCATTCGGACATTGCGCGCACTACCCCCAAGGTGGGAATTGTCAGCGGAATCGTGATGGCGATAGACGCACTTACCTGGGGAAAGCCGATCCTTGAGAAGGTGGAGAGGGAATCGTCAGCCTGGACCTCAACAGGGGGGGCGAAGATGGCACAAAGCGTCACTGCGGATAGAACTGCATTTTTGCGCTGTCCAACCCCCATCAACCAGGCCCTCATCGGCGGGGTGGCTGGAGCAGGCGCGGCTCGCGGACTCAACGAATAGGCCTTGGGGGGAATCGTGCCCTCGTGGTCTTTTACGCCGATACTGGCGGGGATCACATCTTTTCCACTTCATAGGGTCCTCTCCTTTATCCTCAAAATGCATTGAACTTAAACTGGAAAAAGGTGCCGGCCATGTTCCGAAGAATTCTCTTGCCTACAAAGTTCGATGAATTCTCGCCGCCGGTCTTGGGGAATCTTGCCTGCATGAAGGCGGCAGGACTCAAAGAAGTGGTCTTGCTTCACGTGATCGATACCGAAAGATTTTACCAGGATGCGGGAATACCGCTTAACCGCGATTCGCTTCATACTGCCGCTGCGAGAAATCTAATTCCTTATTGCGAATTTCTTCAGTCAGAAGGGATCTATGTTACCACCGAGATCAGGAAGGGGCATGCTGCCGCCACGATTGTCGATACCGCGGTTGAAAAGGCGGTCTCGCTCATCGTGGTCGCTGAGCAGAAAAGAAACGTCCTAGAAGATCTTTACACCGGCCCCGTGACCAACCGCGTCGTTCGAAAGGCCAAGGTGCCGGTGCTGATTACAAAGCATCACACCCGGCACGAAACGAACGGCCAGATCTGTGACCGGCACAACACTCAAGTGTTCAATAAGGTCCTTTATCCAAGCGGCGATTGGTCCAGCCATGCCATACGCGCCAAGGAATTTTTCCACGATCTCCAGAAGCTTGGTGCGTCCGAGGTTGTACTGGTATACGTAATGGAAGACTTCAGGGACTGCGTTGACGTGCCTGCGCCGTTCGGGGAGGCGGCCACGAAGGAGCTTGAATCAAAGGCCAGGGCGGAGATCGAGAACTTGGGCCGCGACCTTCAATCATCCGGTTTCCTGGTTAAGGGGCATCTCGTGCAAGGCGAACCGTACGCTGAGATCATGCGGATCGCGTCCGAGGAAAATGCGTCGCTGATTGTCATGGACTCGCAGGGCAAGGGATTTGTGAAAGCTATTCTTTGGGGAAGCGTTTCACAGAAGGTGGTCGAAAACAGTGAAATACCCGTTCTTGTGGTTAAACACGAAGCCGTCGGGCTTGGAAAAAGAAATGGCGCCGGGGGCAATTCGGCAGGAGATATCGTCCAGGAGGCATGTATGCTCGACACACCAAAAAGGAATGTGGAATTGAAAGAGGCGATATCCGGCCCCCGATTCATGCTGGAGGCGACGACTATTGCAGGGCAGGAGCAGTATCTGAATGATGACCAGGAAATCGATCCACGTCTGGTGGTGCACCTGGCCAATATCTGCCTCCAAGTTTCCCTGTTTGCGGCCTTGCTGCTCGCACTGGCTTTTTTCAGTTTTTAAACAACCGAAGCCATGCCTCATGCGTTATTCGCACCATTGCGGGAGAATCCCAATGGAACGGAATACAGGGTAACTGGCACACAAGCCGGCTCTCAGAATTCTTATCGTGGACGATGAGAGGAGGGACATCTTGGTGCAACTGGGAGGCATGTTGTCCGAAATTATCCCTTGCGAGATCACCTAGACGGACAATTCTTGCGAGGTTCATGGATTACTGGTAAGGCGGGGCTTCGATATTGTCATCACCGACCTGATCATGCCGGGCATCAACGGGTACCAAGTGTTGCTGGATGTATAACAAAACGCTCCAGAGACGAGGGTCATCGTTACGACTACCCGCCGGCATTCGAAACTGGTCGCGAAATCCCTTGCCGCTAGCGCTGTTGACTGCCTCTGGAAACCGTTTCCCAGTGATATGTTGTTTTGGGCGATTGAGCGGGCTGGATGCACGAAATGAGAACGAACTGAAAAGACTGCCGAAGGGTGGGTCGCGACCGGCAGTTGCTCTTTGATTTTCCCCGTTGCCATACCGTTTTCCACACCCATCCGGGGGCCATGGAACGCGGCCTATTACTTACTATACGATCCCGCCGGCCTTCTTTGTCTTTGAGGCATTCAAGGAGGATGTGTGCGCCCCGGTGATGAAACCCACCGCCTTTGCGGCCACTTTGCAACGCAAGGTCATCGATGTTGCGCCCAAGATTATCCGTCATGCGGGCCGGACGATATCCCCACCTACCTGCGCGGTACTCATCCGGCGGGCGTCACGGCAACCTGTCAGGGCAGGATCTGCACGGGGGCCCCCACGGGCACGATTTCGAACAGCTCATCCATTGCGCTGTTGGACAGTGCGACACAGCCTTCCGTCCAGTCCTCGTGAGCGCCTCCTCCATGAATGAATATCGCCCCCCCGAGGACCGTATTCCAGGGAGGAATACACCTGGTTCGGCATGCATCCGTGATCGAGAAATATTCCTCCCGCGAGATGGCTCCCAGCAAATATGCCTGTTCGGCGTGTTTAGGAGCCGGGTAGCTCAGGCCGAGCGACTTGTAGAACTTGCTGTCGGGGTTCTTGACACAGACGTAGAATTCTCCCTCGGGCGTTCGGCCGTCACCGCGCATGAACTTGTCTCCTGATGGGTGCGGGCCGAGGCCTATTCTGAAGTCTCTTACCAGCGTATCGTCCTGAACGAGCAACAGCCTTCTTTCTGATTTGAAGACGTAGATCCTTGGACTGCGGATTTCCGAGGTCGGGCAGTTGTAATCGATGCGGCAATAGGGGGCGTCGGGTTTCACCGGTTCGAAGGATGAGCTGACGATCTGAACGGTGGGCCGGATATTCGTGTCTTTGGAAGAACAGGACGGAAGAAGAACCAGAAGCAGAAGAAAAAACCAGGGAACAAGGGTCCTCTCTCGGGCAATATGACAGACTCTAAGCATTTTTCCACTCCAACCGTTGTTACGATGGTTCCGGACGGCTTCCTATCCCGCACATTTTATAGAAGCCCGACCCATTTTCAACCGTCATCGACGGCCCGGCAACAGGATTTTTAAATGCCTGTCAAGGTTATTGGGCAGATCGTTGAGTGATTCGACGATCAGGACGAACGTATTCTTGTCCGCCCAGTGGAAGACCTTTACAGCCGGTTCGAGGGGCAGATTGATGCACCCGTGCGAGCAGTAGCCACCCACTACATCACCCGCGTGAATCCAGACCCGGTCATAGATCCTGAGAGCAAAGGGCATGGGGGACGGCTGTCCGTAGGCGTTGGGGTAGGACTGTGAGACATGGTCGATATCCTTGTCCAGCACCTTGTATATGCCGGTCTTTGTCCAGGAGGGCATCTTTCCTATGCAGATCTGGGTATCCCCTGCAAGTCTGCCCTTTTCGTACCAGCCCAGGAAGGGAATATTCTTCACGATGAGTATGAACCGCTGGACCTCCCTGAGGCGGGGGATATCCCGCGGCATGGGTGTCCAGTTCCTGTAGGCCATAAAATCGGCCGGGACTTTCATCGGCTTCCTGTTCTTGATATCCCCGGGAATATAATAGCGGGCCCTCGTGTTCAGGCGTGCAAGGATTTCCAGGCACTTGGAGGGAGTCAGGTCCGGGTTCTTTTCGCATACTTTTGAAATCTCGCTTTCCGTAATCACGCGGGTCGTCACGCCCGGGGTGGAGACACCTTTTTTCGGCCTGCCCCTGTCTTTGGGAGACGGGCCTTCTTCTTCCATCTCTCGGCGGGGCGCCGATGCATATTCATCCGGGATCTGCACCTGCTGCATCGCACAACCCCACAACAGCACACATAGTCCAAGAACCCGGCTCCACCTCCGCACGGTTTCGATTCCCACCTGTCCAACCCTCTAGAAATCACTCCCGAAACAGCTGCCTCCGAAAGATACGACGATTGCGCCGCAAAAGATGCTCCACATGAAAGTCACGATCTCATGTGAACACGGAACAGGTCCTGCCCCATAATTCTTATCCGTGCACTCCTAGCAGAGATTCCCTGTAATTTCAATGAAGAGTTTGAATGTGATCGAGATCAGACGAACTGGTCGGACCTACCCAGAATAACGTCGGGATGCCGAATGATGTCGGTTTCGCAGCAAGGTCGGTTTCGCAACAACATCATTGCCTCGCACTCATTCCTGCAAAAAGGCGGGAATCCAGAAAGAGCAACTGCGCAGGACGAAGCAGTTTCAGGAATTGGGAAGGAACCTGGAGAATAATATGGATAGAACAGGGCTATCCCGGGTGGAGAGATCTTCATGGCGCGATTTGCACGGGGACTGGATTCCCGCCGTTCGCGGGAATGCCTGGGGGTCTTCTCCGGAATAACGTTGAAATGCCGAATGTGGTTCCATTCGAAGATCCTTTCGTAGATCCTGTTGCAGATCCTTGTGTCTATACATTAGATTCGCTAGAATCAATGGTTGTGTATAATAACGGGCTCACGGAGAGCGCTGCGATTCCTTTCGCATCAAACTGCTCGGCGGGAAGCGGCTCCGAAGGATACCGCGGTCGAGCGCAGTGCAAAAGATCTGCTGCCGCTCCATCCATGGCCGGAAGGGGAGACGACATGTCGGGAATCTTGAGATTGTTTGGGAAAGGGATTGGCTGGAGTACACTCTTTCTGGTTGTCTTCCTGCCCTCCGGTGCGTCCGGGGAGTCGGAAGTGCGGCTCTCGAAAGGGCAGACAATCTATGTCCCCTCGTATTCCTTCGTGTATTACGGAGACCGCGGCCGGATGCTCAACGTTACGGTTACACTCAACGTTCGCAACACGGATCCGTCTCATCCCGTCGATCTTCTATCGGTCAACTACTACGATACGAAAGGCAGGCTTGTGATAAATTACCTTCCTGCCCAGGTGAGCCTCGGCCCCTTTGAATCGGTCCACTACCAGGTGGACGAATCGGATATACGGGGAGGGTCGGCTCCTTTCTTCGTTGTCAAATGGAAATCCGACAAGAAGGTCAACGTACCCGTGGTCGAAGCCGTGATCATCGGGGCTGCGTCCATGCAGGGAATTTCCTTTGTGAGTCCGGGCAGAGAGATCATCGAGAACGGCACAAAGTAACCTCGCTACCCGACCGCCTTCACGACCACGAGGGTCACGTCGTCCTGCTGAGGATTCGCGCCGCGGAAGGAGTCGAGGTCTTCGATCACGGCCTGGACAATCCTGGCGGAAGATTCGAACCTGTGCCGGCGAACGATGTCGAAGAGCCGTTCCTTCCCGAACGGACGCCCCTGCGGATCTTCGGCTTCCCAGATGCCGTCGGTTCCCATGATGATGATCTGCCCTTCGGCCCACGAGGAATAGCGATATTCCGAAAAGGTGTATGAACTTGAAATGCCGAGCGCCATGCCCTGACCTCGAAGCTCGTTGAAACGGTCGGTCAAAGGGTCATAGACGACGGCTGGGTCGTGTCCTGCTCTCACCCAGCATCCATCGCGCCTCATCGTATCCAGTTCCAGGACAAACAGGGTCATGAAACTGTCGGTCTTGTCCGTGTCTGAACACAGAAGCGTGTTGACATCGGAGACCGCCCGGGAGAGGCTGCCGGGCTGGGTCATCCTGGCGCGCAGGAGGGCGCGCACCGTCGTCATGAGCAGGGCTGCCCCTATACCGTGCCCGATTACGTCCCCTATCACAACGGAGATCCGCCCGGGTCGATGTTCCGGGAAGTGGATAAAATCGTAGTAATCGCCCCCCGTTTCATCGCAGTAGACACTCCTGCCGGCAATGTCCAGGCCTTCGATGAAAGGCGCCTCCGTCGGCAGGAGGCTCTGCTGGATCTCCATCGCCACGTCCAGTGCTTCCTTGAGCCTGATGCGGTCCTCGAGCTGCCTGGCCATCGTGTTGAAGTTTCCGACCAGCCGGCCCACCTCGTCCCGGGTTCTCACGCGCAGAACGGCCTCGAAGTCTCCAGCTGCAATCCTTTCCGCAGCCCGGGATACGTCCTGTATGGATGAAACGGTGCCCGCCGTAACGAATCTTATGAGAACCATGACGAGCAGGATCAGGGCAGTACCGACCAGTGTGAAAGTGTTCCTGAAGCGGATAATGGGAGCCAGGATTTCTTTCCCTGGAGCAAAAACGACAAGGGTCCACGGCGCCTCCTGCAGTCTGAAGAAGCCGCTCACCTCGGATGGGGGATGTCCTTCTCCAAGGATCGTTCCAGACGGCTCCTCCCGGAGTGCTCCGAGGGTTTTCAGTTCAAGAGGATCTTCGTTGTCTCCCAGCCGTTCTCGTCCTCCGTGAGTGGTGCAGATGAGCACTCTGCCTTCCTCATCCACAATAAACGCCCTGAGGCTTCCCCACCATGTCGAAGCTACGACATCCTGGATGAGGTAGGGAAAGCTCATGACCACCTCGATTCTCCCGATGGAGTTGCCGGAATCGTCTTTCAGTTCCTTGACCACAGACACGGTTTCATGATCCACAAGGCTGTCATAGCGTGGAGGAGTCACTTCCGCTATTCTTTTCGTCAGCCGATGCCCGTGGCCCATGTCCTGCGAAGGCCGGCCTTCCCCCGGCTTGCGGACCTGCCCGTGGGAAACACCGCCGGGCATGTGTCGACCCCTTTCCTGAACAGCTTCGATCAGTTCGACTCTTTCGACCCCCTCGATTTCCCTCAGCTGATTCAACACGCACTCGCGTATCTCTGACGAGAATGAACTTCCGACGGTGTGGTCGACGACTCCGAGACGATCCTTCACCCTGGAAAGGCGCATATCGACCTGGTGGGCCGCCCGTTGAAGCTTGAGAATCGACGCCTCTCTCCACTGATCGAACATAGTGTTGCGTGCATAGATCAATGCGACGAAATTCATCGTAAACAGAAGTAGCGCGACGGGAAGCAGCAGAAAGTAGAAAAAACGCTGATTGAGACTCCTGGGCCTCAGCATGGCTCACTCCTCAGAACGAAGCAGCCCGCCGGCGTGCAGAATCGCCCGCTCCCACCCCTCGACCGATTCGCCCGCACCCTCTCATCCCGCTTCCTTTCCCTTCCCGAGAATCTGACGAAATTCCTCTTCGTCGATGACTTCCCTTTCGAGCAGTCTTTCCGCGATGGTTTCGAGCAGGTCAATGTGTTGTTCCAGAAGCTCCTTGACCGCCCTGGCTCTTTCCTCCATGATGGCCTTCACTTCCTCGTCCAGCTTGGCCGCGGTGGCCTCGCTGTATTCCTTGCCGGCAAAGGGAAAGTGTTCGGGAGCCAGGAAGGCCGGGTGCTTCTGTTTCGGGTAGGTTGTCAATCCGAGGGTCTCACCCATCCCGTACTCGGCCACCATAGCCCTGATGATGTCCGTAGCCCTCTGCAGATCGTTGTGAGCCCCGGTGGACACGTCTCCGAATACGATGGTTTCGGCCATGCGCCCGCCCAGCAGCACGTCGACTTTTCCGATGAGTTCCTGCCGGGTCATCAGGTACCGGTCCTCCGTGGGCAGTTGCTGAGTATATCCAAGGGCCCCGATGCCCCTGGGAATGATGGATATCTTGTGCACCTTGTCTGCACCGGGAGTAAAGGCCGCCACCAGCGCATGCCCCGTTTCGTGGTAGGCAACGATCTTCTTCTCCTTCGGGTTGATGACCCTGTTCTTCTTTTCAAGTCCTGCCACGATGCGATCGACGGCCTCATCGAGATCATCCATCGTCACGGCCGGTTTGTTCTTGCGAGCCGCAAGAAGCGCCGCCTCGTTCACGGCGTTGGCCAGGTCGGCTCCGGAAAAGCCGGGCGTCTTCTGCGCGACCACCCTCAGATCAACGTCGTCCGCCAGTTTGACCTTCCGGGCATGGATCTTGAGTATCGCTTCGCGGCCATTCACGTCGGGGCGATCCACCAGGACCTGCCTGTCGAACCTGCCCGCCCTCAGCAGTGCCGGATCGAGTATTTCCGGCCTGTTGGTGGCGGCCATGATGACCACGCCTATGCGCGGATCGAATCCGTCCATTTCCACGAGGAGCTGATTGAGTGTCTGTTCGCGTTCATCGTGACCGCCGATGGCGCCGGCTCCCCTGGCCTTTCCGACGGCGTCGAGTTCATCGATGAAAATAATGCAGGGAGCCTTTTCACGAGCCTGGCTGAACAGTTCTCTCACACGCGATGCGCCCACACCCACGAACATTTCCACGAATTCGGAACCGCTTATGGTGAAAAAGGGCACGCCTGCCTCCCCCGCCACGGCCCTGGCGAGCAAGGTCTTCCCCGTACCGGGAGGTCCGACCAGAAGCACTCCCTTGGGCATCCGGCCTCCCAGGTTCTGGAACCTCTGCGGTTCCTTTAGGTAGTCCAGGATCTCCTTGAGCTCCTCCTTGGCTTCATCAGCCCCCGCCACGTCGTCGAACCGGGTCTGTATTTCCTTTTCAGCGTAGATCTTCGCCCTGTTCTTTCCAAAAGCCATCATACCCGCTCCCGGATTCATGCGCCGCATGATCAGGAACCAGATGCCCATGAACAGAAACACTGGAACCACCCAGGACAGGATATCTCGAATGAAGGTGCTTTCCGGCTGACCCCTGAAAACAACATTGTACTGAGCGAGTTCGCGGGAAAACTCGGGGTCGACTCGGAAGGTAACGAAGCTGATTTCCCTTCTCTGTCCGTTCTCCGTAACCTTCATCTTCCCATGGATTCTTCCTTCCCCGATGGCGATTTCGATCACTTCGCCAGCCTGCAGCGCTTTGAAGAATTCGCTGTAGGGAATGGTCCTTGGCTGGTACTGGGACGCAATGTAGTTGTGAATGATCAGAACCCCCCATATGGCAAGTACCACGTACCAGATCGAGAATTTCGTCCTGTTCTCCATGGATGTCGACACCTCCTCCACGACTCAAAGCTTCCAAACCCTGATTCGCCCGGTTTTCAGGGACCCGGAAGACGTTTAAGGAACTCAATGCTTCATTTGCGCGATGCAAGAAGACGTATTCTCTTTCTAACCTGTTGTTAGAAAAAGAAAAAAAGCATTCTAATAATATGCATTATTTCATCGATGTCAATTTGAGCATGCTGGAGACAGAAGGTCGGATACATTCGAGCGAACACGGCAGGTTTGCAGGCAGGATGTCGACGGTAGACCGTCGAGGCGGAACGATCCGCTTCATCGATCGTCCGGGGGCAGAAATCGTAACCCGGGTGCAAGAAATGTAACCCGCCTCATTCGGCACTCCTCCTCCCCGACGACCAGCGATGCCCGCCTGCGCGCGAGTACTCGAAACCTGTAATGCCTATCCTGCCGTCTTCACAGCAGACTGTTTCGGCGGCGGGTTCACAATCACGACATCTCGACACCATCGGATTTGCGGCACGGTTATTGCTTAAAGATCGTTCAATGGAGCCGAACCCCGGGGGGTGCTCCATGTTGCACCGCTTCTCCTTTCGGCCTGATCGGCTGGAAGAAGGAGAGAATCCGCCTGTATTGGATGTTGAATGAGGTCTGCCATGACAAACCGCTTTGTACTGGTACTCCTGGGAGTCTTGCTGGTTTTGCTCGGATCGTCGGGGATGGCTTTCTTTCGATACGAGTCGGCCAGGCAGAACGAGGAGTACAGGGCTGGCATCGAAGTTGAAAAGGTGCGTGCGGACGAGGAACGTTCCAGGGCCGAAGACCTGATGCGGCAACTCGAAGAGGAGAGACAAAGGTTTTCCCGGTTGGAGGCCGGGCTTGCCGCGGAGCAGGAGCGGGGCAGGCGTGTTTCCGAACAACTGGAGAAGTTGAGGAGACAGTCGGAAAACAGGCGTGCCTCGAGAGCCGGCGGTTCAGAGAAAGAACCGGGCCGGGATGGCAGAGCCGGAAAGAATGAACCGAAGAAACAGATCGCGGCGGAAAGCAAAGCCGGAGCACAACAGGAACGCAAGCGCACCCGGATCAGGTTTAACCTCTATCCCGACGAAGATCGTGAAGTCCGCATCGCCCATGTGCATCCAGGGGATACGGTCAAGGTTCGAGTCCGGCGTATGGGGCGCGCAGGCGCCCGGCTTTACGCGGGGTTGTCTCCCAACGGAAAGCCCTCGATGAATCCGGGGGTTCCCTCGGTCAACGGCAGCTATTACCCGTCTTCCCTGCTGACCATGCCCATAAGGGATGAAGACCAGTTCACCGTGTCCGCAGTTGAAGCTCCCTTTCCGGGAACTGTGGGAGCCTCCGGCCGGAAGACCGGAGTCATCCTCAACATCGGCATCGCTCTCCCCCCGATGCCGCCTCTTCCATACAGTCCACTTCATGACCGGGGCTGGTATAAGGTTGAAGTGGATATCGACGCCGACAACGAATGGGGTATCCAAGCAAGGAGTCTGATCTGATGAGCGATCTCTTTTTCGGCCTGGTCGCGCTGGCCGGGTTTGCTCTTATCCTGCTGGGGCTTTTCATGAGGCCGGAGCAGGAAAAGGAGCAAGCGCCCGGCGGTGAGGAACATACACGTTCCGTTGGCTCTTCCCTGCTCGAAAATCTGCCTGCTGGCCTTGACTTCAATGCGCATCGAAGTCCTGAGACCCCGGCAGGCAGGGGAAACAGGATTCATGACGAAGACACCGGCGGCTTCGCGAAAATGCAGGATTCAATGACCAGACCTCGTCGCCGCGTTGCCGATTACTTCGAAGACTTGAAAAGGATCTTCCGGGAGGGACGACGCGGAAGACTATGCGGGATTTCTGACACCGGACCCCATGAGGGCGGCAGCGAGGCCGCCTCTTCGCCGCCTGGAGAACCACCCCGGGGAGGAGATTCTCCACCCATGTTCGCCGAAGCCCGTGGCCTTACCGAAAGGAAGACGGGCGCAGGCACGGCCGCCGACAAGCCGCCTGTCTGCCGGGTGGGAAAACCGGCTTTGGAGGAGCGCAGGGCGACGTACCGGGAGAACAGGACGGCTCTCGATCTTTGGGTGGAAGATCAACTGGAAGGGCCTGCTCAAACCGGAAAGAAACCGCCTCGCCGCCGGACGTCGGACGAGGACTCATGATCTTCACGAAAAATCGTCAATTTTCAAATTTAGAAAAAACGTCTTTCATTTCGCGACTGAAAAACAATCCTTCGCGGGTGTCCTGGGCGGGAATATCGATTTCGATCCTGACTTCCCCATTGAACACGCAGACCGCCTTACCGCCCAGGACGTGGCTTTCGATAGGCATCTTCTGAAAATGCATCTGCACGTATTCCGTTTCCCGGAGGGACTTCAGCGGGATGCCGATGGATGGATCCGTCGGATCGGCATTGAAAACGGCCCGATAGACGACCTGTCCTGAGCCCGTCTGCCTGGCTGAAGAAACATGGGAAGCCATCCTGAGCAAAACTTTGCCTTCCTTCATGAAGAGGATAGTTCCACCTTTATCGAGGTATTCCGTATCGACCCGGGCATCCGACAGGATGGTCGCCTCCACCGTGGAAGTGGCTGTCCTGATGGGCTGCCGGTAGGGAGCGACGGCCTCGGTCCGCCTGGTAAAATAGTAGGTCCCCGTGGTACCGAGCGACACCAGCACCACACCTGCAATAACCGCGATATAGGAAATGTTTCTCCAGGTCCCCGGATCCATCGCTTCTCTTGCCTCTCACGTTCAGAATAGACGGTGCTATTCTATTTCCAACTCGCCCATTGTCAAAGGAAAAGGGTCACAGGGCCGTCCTGAGGCAGAATGCGCCCTGGTGAGCGGGGGAAGCGCCTGGCTGCCGGGGGAGGACTCAAGGACCGCTGCGATGTCCTGGGTTCTTATAAATCCCTGTATGAACCATACCATTCCGGATCGGTTTTCAGGAGAGCGATGCCCGCAGGATCTGTTCCAGTTTTCCTGAATTCTTCAGCAGCCTGATGAGACCGTGGCCTCCCTTTCCGTACAAGTGCAGATGAACATGTGGGCATTTTCGGATTCTCAGCGCGTGCACGATGTCCACGATCTTCCTCACACTGAAATGAACGTGGATGGAAGTGTTCGGCTTCTTCGAGCGGAGCACCGCCTTCAGATCGAACAGATCTTTTCTTGCCCTCCGGGATCGCTGAAGCCTCCACATGTGAGGCCAGGCTCCCGTATCGAGGCATATGAGCCGCCGGTAAGGAGTTATGAATGTCTTGGGCGAGAACGCGAGTACTTCGTCAGCATCGAGCAGGCAGCCGAAAAGAATGGCCGCATAGCCTCCCATGGAATTACCGACCACGACGGTCTTCTTTATGCCCTTTCCAGCTGTAAGCATCCTGAGATGGGACACGATATCCTCGATCGAGTCTCCGATTCCCGGCAGGCCGTGATGATACCAGATGAGCCGTGGGTCTCGTACGAAGATCCTCTTTACGTCCAATCCCCTGGTCAGGTTCGAGAACTCGAATACGGGCATCCCGATCTTCCCCGCAAGGCCCGCAAAGGCAATGAGAAGCGTGGAGCTTTCAGATGAAAAATCCACGGCGACCGGCACCTCCGGATCTCCCAGCTTACTTTCAAATTCGGGCAACAGGCACACGACGGCAATCCCCCTGCACTCTCCCTGCACTCCTTCGACAGGACCTCGACCATCCAGGCATGTTCATTCTTAATCAGTAATGATCACAGGCGGTTGAAAGACTGAAGCCGGGACCCCGGTTCATTTTCGACACCGGGCGTACAACGTCGTCTCCCGGCGGACCCGGCAGGAAAAGGAACCGCCCGGCGACGCCATGCCACCGGATACTTTGGGTCGGAAAGGATATCGGCAGAATGTGTTCAGGAGTTGAAGAACAACGGGGCTTTCATTGCATGTGGGAACCGCCGGCCGGGACAGCCGGCCGGAGATCAGCGCCCGGTGGAGTTGCAGACGCGGAAGACTTCTATCTCTTTCATGCCCTTGGGTGTCTTGATACGGTCGATGTATTGCACAGGAACGGAATCCTTTATCAGATCGCAGGTCTGCCGACCGATATAGATGGAGCCCGGTTCGGCCAGGGTCTGAAGCCTGTACGCGATGACCACGGTTTCACCCAGCACGGTGTATTCCATGCGCTGGGGAGCACCGAGGTATCCGGCCAACACTTCACCCGTGTTGACTCCTATGCGAATGGAAAACCGCTTGCCCGGGGGAAGGTCCGCCACAAGTCTTTGCTGCTCGTCGATCATTTCCCTCGCACAGCGGACCGCTCGCTCGGCGTGATCCTCACAGGGAAACGGGGCTCCAAAGATCGCAAGGAGGCCGTCTCCCAGGTATTTATCCAGCGTCCCCTCCCATCGGAAAAGCACGTTGGTCATGATGGTGAAATATCGGGTGAGGAGAATGGCAACCTCCTCGGCATCGAGACGTTCCGTCAGGAGTGTGAACCCCTCGATGTCCGCGAACAGGACAGTGGCGGTGAGCCGTGCCGTGCGGACAGCCACCCTGCCGTGGACTGCACAGTCTTCGGCAATGCGTTCCGCCACCCTGGGAGATACGAACCGTTCCAGGTTCTGCCTGTTGACCACCTCCCTGCGAAGCCTTTCGTTCAAAGCGGCTTTTTCGAGAGCGGACGCCACCTGGTTGGCGATCACCGTGAGAAGAAGCAGCCTGTCTTCCCCGAAGCGGCTGCCCGGGTGATCTTCCAGGTAGACGGCGCCGAGCACGTTCCCTTCGTGGATGAGTGGAGCACAGAGGGCGGAAGGACCGGGACCCGGCGTGGTATCCGTCAGGCCGCCCACCCGGACTCCCCGTTCCGCCATCACGGGCTTCTTCGCGGCCAGGGCCTCTTCTATAAGGTGTACGCTCGCTGGAACCTGGTCCCCCCTGGACACGACCCGCCTCACAGTCCCGTCCGGCTCCAGCAACAGCAAAGACCCAGCGCAGGCTCGAACACTCTCCATGATAAGATCCATGGCGGAATCCAGGAACTCCGGAACACTGGAAGTCGTGAGCAGCAGATCGCTCAATTTTCGCAGAACCAGGTAGTTCAGGTTGAGTGTCATGCATGGGTCGAAGCCGCCTTCTTCCACAACGCAGGGTTCCCTGCCGCCGGTATCATCCCCCTGGAACCGAATCTCGTACTTCCCGATGTTGATCACATCCCCGTGCACAAGGGGAACCCTGCGCACCTGCCTGCCGTTTACATAGACATGGTTTTCACTGCCGAGATCTTCGATGAAATATGTTCCGCCTTGGAAAACAATGCGGGCATGTCTGCGTGAAACAGTACGGTCGGGGAGTTCGACATCGTTGAAGATACCGGACGATACATCATTGCGGCCGATGGTGATTTCGCAGCGGTCGACGGTTACAAGTTCCTGCTCGCTGTTTTCTCTCTGTACGGCCAGCACTGCCATAAACCGCCCCCTTCGATTCAACGCCCGAAAACGCATCTTCCATGGATGCCTGCAGCCCCCTTTCCCGCAGCCGCCACGGAAGAAAGAAACCGGAGCATTCCCAGGCCCCGTGCCTATCATCGGGTATGATCTTCCAAAGATCGAGCCCTGTTGCCCGGCATTTGCGCAAGTACCCGGACCGCGGCATGCGCACTTCAGCCACATATACCTTCCGAAAGATCATACAATACTATTCAGAAAGAACTGCGAAAGCAGTATGCCGCTGTCAACTGCCCCGCAATCATCTTCCCCTATCTGCGCGAGACTCTTGCCGACCTCACGAGGCGTGCCGCTTTTCCACCCCTTCACCTTCCGATAACCAACTTCACCAAATTCGCTCACAAAGATGCCGGCAAGCATGAGGGGGCTTCCGTTAAGGCTGAAACTCTTCACAAGAGGAAGCCCAAAGAACCTTCCCGAGGACGAAAGAAGGCGACGCGGGGCACTGCATCAAAGCAGAGGGAAAATTGATTTAACATGGAGGGCGACCCGGGGATCGAACCCGGGACCTTTGGTTCCGGAGACCAACGCTCTATCCACTGAGCTAGTCGCCCTGGAGAGGAATGTTTGGAGCTTGAAATGCCGCGCAAAGGCCATGGTTTGGGTAACATAGCATCCCTTCTTTGTCAACAGGCTAACGAAACAAGGACGACACAGGCGCGGCCCCCCATGTAGCGGACGATACGGCAGCGGAAGGAGCCTCGATCGATGTCGGGGGCAGGCGGTCCGGGTTTTCGGGGATTGTCCGGCAGGTGCCGATGGCGAGTCAGTCTTTGGACTGGCCCACCTTGAGGCGGTAGAGTTCGCCGTAGGCGGCATCGAGGAGGTCCTGGGGGCGCTGGGTTTTTTCATCGAGGGTGCCTGCGCCGATGAGGGCCTGGATGAGGATGGCCGCATTCCCCTGCTTGAAAGGCGTTTTGCGGATTGTCCGGCTGAGAAACGGCATGACCTCCCGAGCCTCTTCCTCGGGCACGTTGGGGAGCACCACCAGGAACTCGTCACTTCCGTACCTGCCGAGGTAGCTTTCCTTTTCGGGCAGAATCTCCCTGAACACTTCCGCAGCGTGCTTCAATACCTTGCTGCCGCTGTCGAAATCTTCCTGCATCTCGTGGACGAAGTTGAGGTCGATGACGAGAATGGATAGAGGGGCAGCGGTACGGCGCGCCTTGCGGAATTCTCGTTCCAGGACCGTAAAGATCTGGAAGAAGTTGAGCAGTCCCGTGAGAGGATCGCGGATGCTGAAATACTTTACGCGTTCGTAGGTCAGGCAGTTGTCCATGGCGAGGGCGATCTTGACTCCGAGTTGTTCGAGGAGGTCCGTACCGTCCCTCGGGCGGTAACGGTCGGCATCGGTGCTCCCCAGAAAGAGACCTCCAAAGAGGATCTGGTGAACACTCAAGGGAACGATGACTCCGGATTTGGCCGCAGAAGCCGCTTCAGGCAGATATTCCCGTATCCTCTCGATGTTCTCGGCCGACAGAAGGTACGGCCTGGTGGATCCGCTCCAGAGTTCATTGGCCGACTCTGGAGGAAAAGGCAGAATCCAGGTGCCCTCGCCGATGGGTTCACTCGTTTCGCATATGTCGGGGAAAAACCATTCGAGCAGTTCGGGATGGCAGAGAAAGAGAATGACCTGGTCTGGCTGGAATCGCCGCCGGATTTCCTCGAGCAGTTCCTGAACGAGGCGGTCGAGGGCGCGTGTTCTGAACAGGATGCGCTCGATGTCGGCAAAATGCCTCCAGATCTTTTCGTTGTCCGCCGCGGTGACGACCACTTCCTCGAGCTGTCTTCTTAATTCCTCGTTCTCACGCAGAAGCTGTGCAACGGGGTCTGCCAGCTCTGCCGGCTCTGTCCGCCCCTCCGGGCAGATACCCTCTCCAGCGGTGAGATCGCCTTGTTCCATCTATCGAACCCCCGTCGTTGAACGATTCCGAAGACCTGCGTGCTGCCGAGCGGAACCTCGACTGGCCACATCCCCGAAATTCATGGCTTCCCGCACAGCCTCGTCGGCAGACTGTACCTCGACGACCCCGGGGACGTGAAACGCAGGTCGCAATACCACCACCTTCTTGCCGATTTTGAGCGCCATTGCGATTTCCGAAAGGGTGCCGTAGCCGCCTCCCACGGCGATGAGGGCATGTGCCGTCTGCACGATAATGGCGTTTCTGGCCTGCCCCATGTTCGTGGCAATGGGAAAGTCGATGTAATCATTCGCTTCCGTGATGCTGGACCCGGGCAGAATCCCCACGGTCCGGCCTCCCTCCTTTTTCGCGCCCCGTGCCGCCGCCGTCATGACGCCTCCGAGCCCCCCGCACACGAGGACCGCGTTCCTGCGGGCGATTTCCCGGCCCACCTGTTCGGCGCTTTCGTCCAGCTCCGATTCAGCGCCGGCCCCGATCACTCCAATATAAGGCCTGTGCACGATCATCCTTCCCATCCCCATTTCCCCACAAGGTCGACAAAGCGAACACCTCCCAGGTACGTCTGGTGAATCCCCTTTTCCGTGCGTTCCACCAGAGCGAGTTCCTGGGACAGGCGATCTCCCAGGGGAATCACGAGCCTGCCTTCCGGCGCCAGTTGATCCACCAGGGGCTGAGGTATTCTGGGTGCGCCGGCGGTGACCAGAATACCGTCGAAGGGAGCCTCGTCAGGCCATCCCAGCGTTCCGTCCGCCACGCGGGTGACGATATTCTTGTAGCCCAGCTTCTGGAGGACCTGGTTCGCCCTGTAGGCGAGGTTGGGATAACGTTCGATGGTAAACACCCGGTCTGCCAGTTCAGCAAGGATTGCCGCCTGGTAGCCGGATCCCGTCCCGATCTCAAGCACCTTTTCATGTCCCTGGAGGTCCAGGGTTTCCGTCATGAGTGCCACGATGTACGGCTGGGATATCGTCTGCTTGTCGCCGATGGGCAGGGGATAATCGCTGTAAGCCTGGTCCCTCAAAGCTTCATCGACGAAAAGGTGCCTCGGAACCTTTCGCATGGCTTCAAGCACCCGCGGATTTCGAATACCGCGGCTGATGAGCTGGGTTTCGACCATGCGGTCACGCGCTTTCTTGAAATTGATCATGTGCCGCTCAAATCCTGAAAATTACAAACACCCTTACCCGACAGGGGGATTCCCATTCTACATTCCCCATGCCGGCCGACCACTTAGGTTTTCCACAGAACCAAATATAAAGCAAGCCTATTATCATCGCTGCTTCTGTGCCTGGGAACGCGATGCGAATTGGACGCGAATCCGGTGCAAATCGTATCTTTTCTTCTTCCGCCAGGGAATGGATATACAAGACCGGGTTTCTCGATTCATTCTCGGAGAGAATGCCGCCCCTCGACAGACCTGTCTATCGAATCCGGGCGGTTCTCGCCAGGATCGAGTTGCAGGGAAGGCACAGCATGAGGATTCAAAAAAGGCAGGGCTGAACCGGGGGTCGGTCCAGCCCTCTGAAACGATGAAACGAAACGTGAACGGATGGCGGTCTTGGCTACATTTCTACTCGAAATCTCAAATCCTGCAATTGGGCCAAAACAGTATTTTGAGTGTGACGGGAATGTACTTTTCCCTACTGTGGTATGTAGTCTCGATAAAAGAGGGTTCTTCAGCCGTCAAACGCTGACCCGGACAGTTGTCGCACACTGGATTCCCGTTCGCGGGAATGACGGTGTTGAGGCGATGACGTTGTGATGCCATCGTTCCTTTGCGCAAAAGCACCGGAGGTAATCGTTTATGGGAAAATGCCGGAACTGTTTGGCCCATTTATTTGGGAGATCGGCTGATGAATAATTTTTTGTGCGTTTTCACGGTTGGTTGAGAGCCTACGCCTCATGGAAGTATGCCGGGTGAACCATAAAAAGCCTTGGCGGCTCCCGGCTGGAAACGGCTCCCACGCGGGTTGGCCAGGCTCCATTTGCATGCGGCGGGTTCAGGCACAGATTCGATGCAGGGTCGCGGGGCCGCTGTGGCAATTCATTGCATGAGTGTTATAATACAATAAAACGGCAATGTTGCATGGTTTGTCACGGTCTGGAAAAGGGAAAGGGATTGGGTGCCCGGGAGCAGAAACATGGCAGAGCGGGAATATACTCTGGTTGAAATTGTGCGAGATCCGGGCGTGTGAGACCGTGTCGTATCGATTTATAACATTCGAGTTGGCGCGACGGCTATCCACCAGATGCCCAAGGGCGAGTTGGTTGATTGCCAAATCCAACCACCGGCAGGCGAGGAGAAGTCTGCAAGATGCTT